>NZ_JARCCY010000022.1:0-80018 GCF_039907775.1 Arthrobacter sp. CC3 | reverse complement strand
ACTCCAACGGATCCTCATCCGACAGCTCCGCCGCTGCCCCTACTGCCAACACGCCCCGCCAACCTAACAAAGTACTAGTAGGCGCCCAGGGTCCTAGGCGGTGGCGCGTGGCCGAGTGCCAGGGCACCTCCGGATCAGGAAACGGGGTACCCCGGCTCGCCAACAGCATTGGCATCTGTGTTGGCTACCGTGAAGCGTGCCCGATGGTGGGACGGATTTTCCAGCTCGTCCAGCATTGCCACGGCAAAGTCCTGGGTGGTGATGGACCGGCCGGCGGGTGAGTCGTCCGCCGTCACATACTTGCCGCTGCGGATGCCCGGCTGCATGACGGGAGCTGGCGCCAGCATGGTCCAGTCAAGGGACTCCGGAGCAGATCGAATTTCATCGTAGGCGGCGGCCATGGTGCGGGCTTCGGGGCGGTAGGGCTCAGGGAAATCGGGGGAATCACACAGGCGCATACCGTTAATCTGCAGAGCACCCGCGCCCCCTACCACCAGCAGGCGCGTCGCACCGGCACTGCCGAAGGCTGCCTTCATGGCAGCCAGCCATTCGCCGTGATCACCGCCCGTGCGGCTGGGCACGGTGGCCAGCACCACGGCGTCGTGATCGCTGGCAATGCTGGCGAACATACGTGTGTCCGCCAGTTCTGCGCTGCAGGCCGTGGCGCCGGGGAGTGCGGCGCCGGTCCGCGAAATAGCGGTGACTTCGTGGCCCCGCCGCAGCGATTCCTTGACGATTTGACCGCCCACCATACCGGTGGCGCCGTACACCGCGATTTTCATGCCGCTCCTCGCACTGGGTATCGTAGAAATTCACAGTATCTCTAGGATACCTAGGGGCGCGAAAGAAACGAGGATGCCTCATCGATACCAACCAGCTTGACGCCTGGCCGGGCGGAGACATCATGGATCCGAAGTGCCCCTCACGGGTTGTCTTTCAGCGGGTCGGTGACAAATGGGCCTCCCTGGTGGTGCAGGTCCTGGCCAACGGACCGGTCCGTTTCTCCGAATTGCGCAAGCACGTCCACGTCATCACCCCCAAGGTCCTCACCCAGACGCTCAGGACGCTGGAACGGGACGGGCTGATCACCAGAACGGTGTTCGCCCAGGTCCCGCCCCGCGTCGATTACCAGTTGACGGACCTGGGGGTGTCCCTCCTGGGCCCGCTCACCGTGCTCAGGGAATGGGCCGAGTCAAATGTCCCCAGCATTCTGGACGCCAGGGAAGCCTACGATGACGCCCGTGAAGGGGCCTTGGCAGGCTGAAGGGCAGAAATCCGCCCATCCCGCATGCTCGCAACCAGGTCCGTCATCGGCACAAATTCGGTGTCGTGGGTGACCATCACGGTGGCCACGTTGAATTCGTCCGTGACCTCGCGCAGGAGCCGGACAATCGCTCCGCTCCGCTCGTGGTCCAGGGCCGCGGTGGGTTCGTCCACCAGGAGGACCTTGGGGCGGCCCATCAGGGCGCGGGCTATGTTGACGCGTTGACGCTGTCCGCCGGAAAGCTGATGCGGGCGCTTGTCCCGCACGGCACCGAGTCCGACGACGTCCAGAAGTTCCGCGGCCCGCGTGCGGGCCGCAGCCAGGGGTTTCCCGCGCAGATGATCGGCCAGGAGGAGCTGTTCGGCCGCGGTCAGGGACGGTAGAAGGTTCGGCTGTTGGAAGATGATGCCGATCCGCTCCCTGCGCAGTGCTGTCAGCTCAGCGTCCCGCAGGCCGGTGGCCTCCTGCCCGTCGATGGTCACCACGCCCGACGTGGGACGGATGAGCGCCGCCGAGACTGCAAGCATGGAGGACTTGCCGGATCCGGAGGGTCCTACGAGGGCGAGAAACTCCCCTGCGCCGAGTGCGAGGTTCACGGAGTCCAGCGCCTTCAGGGTGGTGTCTCCGTCCGGGTACTCGAGCGTTACGTTGACCAGGTTGAGCGGGGTATCCAATAGAGTATGCCTTTCAAGGAATATACGTGTGGAGGGGACCACGGGGGAGAGTCAGTTGCCGCCGAGGGCAAGGAGGGGGTCAACCCTCGTGACGCCGCGGACGGCCACTGCGGCGCCGCACAGGCCCAGGAGCAGGATGCCGGCGACGGGCGCCAGCGTGGTGGCCGGGGTGAGCAGGAACGGCGCCGCCTGCGCCGCCAGGAAGCCGCCGAGCAGGCCCGTTCCGCCGCCGGCAATTGTCCCTGCGGCCAGCACCATCACGGCCTGTCCCATGGCATCCCGGAGTACGTAGCCGGGCGAGCCGCCCATGGCCTTGACCACGGCGATGTCCCGGGTCCGTTGAACGGTCCACACCGTTAGGAACGCCACGATCACGAGGGCGGAGATGCCGTACAGGAACCCCTGCATCATCATCAGCGAGCCGTTCTCGCTCTTGAAGGATCCGAGGGCCTGGAACGAACCGTCACGGGTGGCACTGACCGTCCCGGCCGCAGCATTGGCGGCGTCCACGTCAACCCGGGCGCCGGCGTCGAACGTCACCGCCAGTACGGTGCCCACCGATCCGCTGCCAATGCGGGCCAGTTGACGCCAGTCATTCAAGGACGTCCAGACCACGCCGGTGTGTGAATACCACTGGTCCGGGACGATGCCCGCAACGGCAAGTTCAAGGCCGCCCACTGCCAGAAGGCTGCCAGGGCTGAGGTGCAGGTCCGCTGCGAGGGTTTCGCCAACCACAACCGTTCCGTCACCCGCGGGATCTGGCAGGAGACTGCCCGGGCCCGCGGACAAACCGTTGCTGCCGCCGAAAACGGCCACGTTTGCGGTGCCGCCCGGCGCACCGGCTGAGCCAACGGCCTGCGCCCGGACCTGGCTGATGCCCAGCGCCTGCACCCCGGCAACGCCGTCCCGCGCGGACCAGGCAGCCAGCTGCTCCCGGGTCACTTCCGACTCGGTGAACGACGCCTTGGCCGGAGTGCCGGCCGGGGCGCCGAAGACGATCTGGTCGGTCCGCAGCCCGGCGATCGCCGACGTTGACTGGTTGCCCAGGCCGGCGGTCAGTCCCGAGAGCATCACAAGCAGCAAGGTGATCAGGGCGATGACCGCTGCCATCAGGGCGAAGCGTCCTTTGGCAAAGCGGAGATCGCGAATGGCGAGAAACACGTGGTTCCTTTCGTGGTGGTGTGGTGTTGCTTTCCACTCTTCCGCCACGGGAGGCAGCGCACATCGGCCTCCCGGTTGGCCATCAGGAGGCAGCGGGTGGAGCAGCGGCTCAACCAAATGGTTGATCTCCGGGAGCCGGGCCCGATTTCACCGTGAAACGGGAGTCGCGGAGGATACGCTGGATTGATGCGAGGCACGTGGTGATCCAGGGCGAACCCAGCGGTTCCGCGATAATCCTGCGGCTCCTGAGAATCAGCCTCCACGTGGGCTTCGCCGTCCTGCTTCTGGTGGCCATGGCGCGCGTGCTGATGTCCGGTCCGGAGCTGTCCGGCTGGTTTACCCTTGTCCTCGCCGTGGTGCTCGCCGCCGTCTACCTCGTCGGCACGGTCCTGGAGAAACGCCACTCCACGGATGCGAACCGCTTTGATCCGCGGCGGTGTGCACCGTGGTGGCTTGGGGCAGTCTCCGCCCTGTGGCTGGTGCTCATCTGGTCCAGCGCGGATTTCGTCTGGCTGGCCTTTCCACTCTTCTTCCTGCAGCTCCACGTACTGCGGCGGCGCGTGGCCCTCCCGGTCATTGCGGTGTCCACGGTGCTGGTGGTGGTGGCGCTCTGGTTCCACAACAGGGGCGCAGCCGGGCCTGCCCTGGAGCTGCCGATGGTGCTGGGGCCCGTGTTCGGTGCCGCATTCGCCGTGATCACCGGCCTCGCGTACCGGGCGCTGTACCTTGAAGCGGAGAACCAGCGACTCGCGGCCGAGGAGTTGCGACGGACGCGTGGCGAACTGGCCCGCAGCCAGCACGACGCCGGTACCCTCACCGAGCGCGCACGGCTGGCCCGCGAAATACACGACACCCTGGCCCAGGGCTTCTCGAGCATTGTGCTGATGGGCCGATCGGCTGAAAAGGCGCTCGACGACGGCGACACCGCCGCAGCCCGCGAACGGCTCCGCACGGTGCAGGAGACTGCGTCCGCCAACCTCGCCGAGGCGCGCAACTTTGTCCGCGGCCTGCAGTCACCGGCGCTTGAGCAGATGTCCCTGGCGGGGAGCCTGCGCCGGCTCTGCGAAAAGACCGAGGCCGAGGCGGCGGCACGCGGGGCGGGCCTTAGGTGCCGCTTCGACCTCGAAGGCACGCCCGTGGAGCTGCCCAACCCGTACTCCACCACCCTTCTCCGTGCGGCGCAGGCGAGCCTTGCGAACGTGTGGGTCCACGCAAAGGCAAGCACCGCCGTCGTGACCCTGTCCTTTCTGGGTGCCGAAGTGGCCATGGACATTTACGACGACGGCGTCGGGTTCCGCCCGGAAGCGGCTGGATCCGGGGTCGGGCCGAACAAACCACAGCCGCAGGACGGTTCCGGATACGGCCTGCGGTCCCTCCGGGAGAGGGTGGCGGCGCTGGCCGGCACCCTCGACATCGAGTCCGCCCCGGGCGAGGGAACAGTGGTGGCCATCAGGCTCCCGCTCGTGGACACATCGGCAACGGCGGAACCGGCACACGGGAAACCGGCCGGCGGGGATCGGCCATGAGCGGCATCCGGATCCTGCTGGTGGACGACCATCCGGTGGTGCGCGCCGGGCTCCGAGCCATGCTGAGCGACTTCGAAGGCATCACAGTGGCCGCCGAAGCAGGCGACGGTGCTGCCGCCCTCGCCCAGCTGGCCAGGCTCCGCGCCCTGGGCGAGCCAGTGGACGTTGTCTTGATGGACCTGCAAATGGGCGCGGGCATGGACGGCGTCACGGCCACGCAAAAGATCAAGGCCGGCGAGGCCGGCACGCCTGCACCGCCGGTGCTGATCCTCACCACCTATGATTCCGACGCCGATATCCTGGCCGCCGTCGAAGCCGGCGCCAGCGGTTACATGCTGAAGGATGCCCCGCCCGAGCACATCCGCCAGGCAGTCCTCTCCGCGGCGGCCGGCGGGACCGCGCTGGCTCCCGAGGTGGCCGCCCGGCTGATGGGCAGGATCCGGAACCCTGAACCCGCACTGTCCGCCAGGGAGATCCAACTGCTGCAGCTGCTCGCCACGGGACTGCCGAACCGTGCCATCGCCCGGCAGCTTTTCATCTCCGAGGCCACCGTCAAGACCCACCTGGTGCACATTTACGGAAAACTCGGCGTGGACAACCGCACCGCGGCGATTTCCGTGGCCACGCAGCGCCGGATCATCCGCCCCTGATTGCGGGCCGGCGCCATGTGACAAGAACATTGTCCGGGCTTGCGGGCATAATGGCGCGATGGGGAACTTTCAGAAACTTTCGCTTGCCCTTGTGGGACTCGTAATTGGCGGATCGCTGGTGGCTTGTGACGACGGCCGTGCCGGTGCGCAGGACGCAGCGAAAAAGCTCGCTTCCGCAATGGCTGCGCTGGACGTCGGCTCCGTCGCCTTTGAGGGCAAGGAGTCCGCAGCCGCCAACGAACAGCTGAAAGAAGTCTTCCAGGCTCTGGATCCCGCCAAACCGGCCGTGGAATCCGGAGAGCTGACGTTGGAGAAGGACACCGCGACGGTCCCGCTGAATTACACCTGGAAGATCGGCTCCGGAGAGTGGAAGTACACCGCGGCAGCCGAACTGAAGAAGTCCGGCGACAAATGGCTGACAGTGTGGAAGCCTGCCCTGCTTGTGCCCGAACTGGCAGAAGGCGAAGTCATTGGCGCGGGCGCCCAGGCGCCCCAGCGTGCGGATATCCTGGGCGCCGGCGACGCCAAGCTTGTCACTTACCGGCCGGTGGTGAACGTTGGCATCGACAAGCCCAAGCTGGGTTCAGCCGACCCCGCCGCATCCGCCGCCAAACTCGCCCAGCTGGTGGGCGTGGACCCGGCCGCGTACACGCAGCAGGTACAGGCAGCCGGTCCCGAGGCATTCGTCACCGCCATCACCCTGCGCCAGGACGGCCGGACCATTACCGACGAACAAATTGGCCAGATCCCCGGCGCCCGGTCCATCGCCGGCCTCCTGCCCCTGGCGCCGACCCGCACCTTCGCCCGCGCCCTCCTGGGGACGGCCGCCGAGGCGAATGCCGAACAGATCGAAAAATCCGGCGGGACGCTCAAGACCGGGGACACCACCGGAACGGGCGGGCTCCAGCAGCAATATGATGCACAGCTCCGCGGCACTGACGGAATCCAGGTCTATGCCGAAAAGGCAGGGCTCTCGGCCGAGGAGAAACAAGCGCTGCCCAACAAGGGCCGCAGGACCCTGTTCCAGGTTGACATGAAACAGGGAACGCCGGTGAAAACCACCTTGGACCCGCGCCTGCAGCAGCTCGCCGAGGACGTCCTGGCCGAGGTCGGGCCGGCGTCCGCCATCGTGGCCCTGCGCCCCTCCAGCGGCGCTGTTCTGGCAGCAGCTTCGGGACCCGGCAGCAACGGCTACAACACGGCCCTGCTCGGCCAGTACGCCCCCGGCTCAACGTTCAAGATGGTTGATTCCCTGGCCATGATCCGCAACGGCCTGACCCCGGACTCCAAGGTTGAATGCACGCCGACGCTCACGGTGGACGGCCGGACGTTCAAGAACGCGGAGGGCTATCCGGAAAGCTCCCTGGGATCCGTCACCCTGCGGGACGCGTTCGCGCACTCCTGCAACACGGCCTTCATTGCGGCCCGCGACTCCGTCAGCCAGGCGCAGCTTGAATCCGCGGCCACCTCGCTTGGTGTTGCCGTTGAGGCGCCCGGGCTGGGGGCAGCCGCCTTCCTCGGCTCGGTCCCCGGCGAGGCGGAGGGCACCGAGCATGCCGCTTCCATGATCGGCCAGGGCAAGGTGCTGCTTTCGCCGCTGGCTGCTGCCGTCATGGCCGGCTCTGTGGCCAAGGGCTCCCCCGTGTCACCCGTCCTCGTCCTGAACGCGGAAGCCGGCTCCGGCACAGCAGCCCCCGAAGGGTCCGGAACGCCGACGGCGGACGGGACATCGTCGTCGTCCTCCACGGCTCCTGCTCCGGCCAAGGCCGCCGAGAAGCCGGTCACGGCGGCGGAAGCGGCCGCGCTGGCCGACATGATGCGCGCCGTGGTCACCTCAGGCCACGCCGGATTCCTGGCCTCCGTGCCGGGGGAACCCGTGGGAGCCAAAACGGGCACGGCGGAATTCGGAAATGAGAACCCGCCCAAGACGCACGCCTGGATCGTGGCGGTGCACGGCGATCTGGCCGTGGCGGTCTTCGTCGAAGAAGGCGGCCTGGGAGCGACGACATCCGGTCCTTTGCTCAAGGACTTCCTCGTCGCCGCCGGTTAACCCGGCGTTAGCGCAGGTTCGGCGCAGGATTCCGTCAGTTTTTGGCGAGTGCACCGGGAAAGTACGCAAGCGAACCATATTCTGGGAGGGCTCGCCCCGTGGCGGCTTACTGCACCTGATTTCTGAACACTGAAAGAAGCACTGACGCCCGATGCAGCTCATTCACCGGACGGCCGCCGTCCTATCGGCCCTGCTTCTTTCGATGGCCTCGATCAACGTCCTTGCCGTTCCGGCGCAGGCGGCCCCGTCCGACCCGGCAGTGCCTCCCGTCTCCTCGACTGCGGAGGGGACACCGCACTCGGACCACACCTTCGAGCCCGAAGCCCTCAGGGCCATCCGGGAGGCGGAGACCCCGCAGGGGGCCGCCAGCAGCCTGACCCGGGCCGGAGACATCCAGGTGACCCTGGTGACCGTAAAGCTTGCTGACAAATCGGCGGAGCAGACGGCGGCCATTGACTTGAATGCCGCAAAAGCCGGAATCAGTGCATCCAGTGCTTTCTGGAAGACCATGTCCAACAACCGGCTCTCGATGTCCGTGGCGACCACCCGGACCGGTGTTCCATCGGCGGCAAAGTCCACCCAGACCTATTACGAGATCATGGACACCGTGACGCGCGAGCTGGGCTGGGTCAATGCGCCCTACAAAGCGCTCGTAGTGTTCGTGCCCATGACGGAACTGTCGTGGGGGGCACTGGGAGCGGGATGGAGCGCCGGAAACCAGGGCGGGCGCATACTGATGCCCCTGCCGAGCAACTTCACCAACAACGTGGTGGCCCACGAGTTCGGACACGTCCTGGGCCTGATGCACGCTGACAGCCTGCAGTGCCTGAGCGGCAAGGCGGACGTAGGATCCGATATCAACGGAAACTACATGGACAGCTCCTGCTCCGTGCGGGAGTACGGCGACACCATGGACCTCATGGGCGCCTCGCGCTGGTTCGAGCTGCCTACCATCAGCTCCAGCCACTGGGAGGCCGGAGGGTTCGGCCGCGGTGACGAAATACGCAACACGGGGATTGCCGCCGGAAGCAAGAGCTACACCCTCAAGGCCTGGGCCGGAACCGAAGCCAATCGCGCGTTGAAATTCACGGACCCCAAAAGCGGGGAGGTCTATTTCATGGAGCTCCGGCTGCCCGTGGGCTATGACGCCCGGCTGGCCGTGAACGGCAACAAGGGCGTCAAGATCGTCCAGCGCGGCGGCGCCACAGCAGTCTCCTCATTGCTGCTCATGCCGTCCACCATTCCCTTCGACGGCTACTACGCGACGAACCACGCCTGGCAGGCCGGAAGCACGTTCGTGACCCACGCCGGCACCAGGGTCAGGATCGATTACGTGTCCGGGGACGCGGCAGGTGTCACGATCACGGCCCCCGAGCCCTTCACCGACATCAGCGGATCCGGCTTCCGTTCGGACATCATCTGGATGTACGACACCGGATTGAGCACCGGCTGGGGCGACGGAACCTACCGGCCTTACCAGGCAATCAGCCGCGAGGCCATGGCTGCCTTCATGTACCGGCTCGCGGGGAGCCCCGCCTACACTCCGCCGGCTAAGTCACCGTTCGTTGACGTCCCCACCGGAAGCCTGTTCTACAAGCAGATCGCCTGGCTCGAGGCGGAAGGGCTGGCCAACGGCTGGGAGGACGGAACTTTCCGGCCGGGAGCATCGATGAGCCGTGAGGCCATGGCCGCCTTCATCTATAGGTACAGCGGCGAATACTGCCGGCTGCCTGCCACCCTGGGCTATTCGGAGCCGCCGGTCGCGCCGTTCAAGGACGTTCCTGTTCCGGCGCCTTTCTACGGCGAGATCGCCTGGACCAACTATTCGGGAGTCTCCAAGGGCTGGGGCGACGGAACGTACCGGCCCCTGGACGCCATCACGCGTGAGGCCATGGCCGCCTTTATCCACCGGCTGGACACCTACCAGGATGCCAACGGAGGCTGCCGCCCCGCCTAGCCCCCACGCAGGCATGGGAAGATTGAACGCGTGGCTCATATTGACGTTTCCGGCATCGACTACTTCCTCTCCGACGGCACGCAGCTGCTCAACGGGGTGACCTTCAAGGTCCCGGACGGCACCAAGACGGCGCTGATCGGACCCAACGGAACGGGAAAGACGACGCTCTTCCGCATCATCTCCGGCGACCTGGTCCCGGATGAAGGCGTAATCGGCCGGTCCGGCAACATGGGCATCATGCGCCAGTTCGTGGGCCACGTCCGGGACGAATCCACGGTCCGCGACCTGCTGGTCTCCGCTGCGCCGCCCGCCCTGGCCGCCGCCGCCCGGGCCGTCGACGAAGCCGAGCTGGCCATGATGGAGCACGACGACGAGCCCACCCAGATGCAGTACGCCCAGGCCATCGTGGACTGGGGAGACGCCGGCGGGTACGACGTCGAAACCGTCTGGGACGAGGTCTGCATGGCCGCGCTGGGGCTCCCGTTCGACCGCGCGCAGCACCGCCCGGCGTCGAGCCTTTCCGGCGGCGAGCAGAAGCGGCTGGTGCTGGAGGCACTCTTTGCCGGCCCGGACGAACTGCTGCTCCTCGACGAACCGGACAACTACCTTGACGTCCCGGGCAAGCGCTGGCTCGAGGCCAAGCTCAACGAGTCGAAGAAGACCGTGTTCTTCATCAGCCACGACCGCGAACTCCTCAACAACGCCGCGAGCCGTATCGTGACGCTTGAACCCGGTATCAACGGGGCAGGGGCCTGGGTCCACGGCGGCGGCTTCGGCTCCTACGTCGAGGCCCGCGCGGACCGCAATGCCCGCTTCGAGGAGCTGCGCAAGCGCTGGGACGAGGAGCACGTGAAGCTCAAGGAACTCGTCAACATGTACAAGAACAAGGCCGCGTTCCGCTCCGACATGGCCAACCGGTACCACGCCGCCCAGACCAGGCTGGCGAAGTTCCTCGAAGCGGGCCCGCCCGAGGCCCTGCCGATCGAGCAGAACGTGCAGATGCGGCTCAAGGGCGGCCGCACCGCCAAGCGTGCGATTGTGGCCGAAAGGCTGGAACTGACCGGGCTGATGAAGCCGTTTTCCACCGAGGTATGGTTCGGCGACCGCGTGGGCGTACTGGGTTCCAACGGCTCCGGCAAGAGCCACTTCCTTCGCCTGCTCGCCACCGGCGGAACGGATCCCGAGCGGGAACACCTGCCGGTGTCCGACGTCGACATCGCCGAAGTGCCGCACGAAGGCACCGTGAAACTTGGCGCCCGCATCCGTCCCGGCTTCTTCGCGCAGACGCACGTCCGGCCCGACCTTCTGGGCAAGACGCTGCTCGAGATCCTGCACCGCGGCGACGAGCACCGCTCGGGGCTGGGCCGCGAGGCTGCAGCCGGTGCCCTGGACGGATACGGCCTGGCGTCACAGTCGGAGCAGAAGTACGAATCCCTGTCCGGCGGCCAGCAGGCGCGGTTCCAGATCCTGCTGCTGCAGCTTTCCGGGGCAACCCTCCTGCTCCTCGACGAGCCCACGGACAACCTGGACCTGCACTCGGCCGAGGCCCTGGAACGGGCGATCGACCACTTCGAAGGAACGGTCCTGGCCGTGACGCACGACCGCTGGTTCGCCCGGACGTTCGACCGCTTCCTGGTGTTCGGCTCCGACGGCAAGGTGTACGAATCCGCCGAGCCGGTCTGGGACGAGAAGCGCGTGGAACGCGTCCGGTAGCCGCGGGACGGGCTACTCGGGCAGCAGATCCGAGGGAAGGTCGGCTTCCGGTCCGGCAGTTCCCCCCATGGCGGAGACCAGCCGTTCCCGCGCGCGACCCAGGTGCTCGTCGAGCAGTTCGGCGGCGGCGTCCCCCTGGCCAGCCTCGATCAGTTCGAGGATTCTCTGGTGTTCTGCCTGGATCAGCGCAGTGTCCAGGAGGTGCAGGGACTGGATGCGGACCATGCACAGCTTCACCTCGCCCACGAGCGAGCGGTACATCCTGCTGATGCGTTCGTTGCCGACGGCGTCGATCAGGCTGGTGTGGAACCGCATGTCAGGTTCGATGACGTCGAGCGGGGCTCCGGTCTGCAGTGCAGCAATGTCCCGGTTGGCCTGCACGGCCCCTTCCGGCACGTCCTTGGTGCGCGCGAGCCGCCGGAGCACTTCGCTTTCCAAATAGGCGCGGGCCAGATAGATGTCCCGCACGGAATCCGGTCCGAGTTCCACCACGCGGGCGGTCTTGTGCGTCCCGCGGTCCAGCAGACCTTCGGCCACAAGCTTCTCAATGGACGCCTTCGCCGTGGGACGCGCCACTTCGTAGGTGGAGGCCACGTCTGTTTCGGTGAGCGTATGGCCGGAACCGAGATCACCGGAGAAGATCCGCGTCCGCAGATCCGCGGCGATCGCGTCCACGATTGAAACTGCTGTGATTCGCCCGGCCACCGAAGCTCCATTCCCGCCAAGGGTTTCTTGATTCACCTCAATCTTGCCAGACAAGTCAACAAGACTCTCTTGACCAGCATGTGTACTTGTTAGACAATCGAAGGGCGCCACGGTGTTGTGACGCCTAACACAAATCTGGAGACACATGTTTCAGCAGATCCTCGACCCCATTGCCGGGTCCCTAGTGATTTCAGCCCTTTGCGCTGCGCTTCCCCTCGTCCTGCTCTTCGTCCTCCTGGGTGTCTTCAAGGTCAAGGCACCCAAGGCCGCCCTCGCCAGCCTTGCTTTGTCCCTGGTGCTGGCCATCGTCGGCTGGCAGATGCCGGTCAACCAGGCCCTGAGCGCCACCGCGGCCGGCATCTTCTACGGCTTGTTCCCGATCCTCTGGATCCTGGTCAACGCGCTGTGGATTTACCGGCTCACCGTGGCCACCCCGTGGTTCGAAGTGCTGGGTCGGACCATCCGCTCCATCTCCAACGACCTCCGCATCCTGTCCATCCTGATCGCCTTCTGCTTTGGCGCGCTGCTGGAATCCCTCGCTGGATTCGGCGCACCGGTGGCGATCTCCGCGGCCATGCTGATGGCAGCCGGCATGAAGCCGCTGAAGTCGGCCGTTGTCTCGCTGCTGGCCAACACCGCTCCCGTGGCTTTCGGCGCCATGGCTGCGCCCATCATCGCCCTGAACGGCGTGACGGGCCTGCCGCTGCACGACCTGTCCTCGATGGCCGGACGCCAGACGCCGTTCATTGCACTGATCGTGCCGCTGCTGCTGGTGTTCATCGTTGACGGCCGGCGCGGCGTGAAGCAGACCTGGCCCGTGGCCCTGGTGGCAGGCGTCGCCTTCGGAGCGGCCCAGTTCGTGACCTCCAACTACTTCGCCGTGGAACTCACTGACGTTGTCGCCGCCGTCGTGACTGTGGCCGCCGTGCTGCTGATGCTGAAGGTCTGGCAGCCGAAAGAAACCGTCGGAATGGGCGGCACCGTCGACGCCGCACCGGAAGCTGCGCACGCCGCTGCCGCCGTCGTTGTGGCCGGCACCGCCGCACGCGACAGCCGCCCCGGTGCCGGTTCCATGACCGCCGCCGGTTCCGTGACCGGCGCCGAACAGGCGGCTCCTGCGCCCGACCGGGGTACCGCGGTGCCCGCCGACAACTCGCGGCCCGAACCGCGGAAGATCTGGATGGCGATCGCTCCCTACCTGATCATCATCGCGGTGTTCTCGGTGGCACAGATTCCGGCCGTCAAGGCCTGGCTCAGCCAGGTGGGCAGCGTGACGTTCGCCTGGCCCGGCCTGGACATCACCGATTCCGCCGGCAAGCCGGTCGCAGCCACCAGATTCAAGCTGGACCACCTCAAGGCGACCGGCACCCTGCTCATGTTCTCCGGCCTGCTGACCATGGCGCTGTACAAAATCACTGCATCACAGGGCCTGCGGATCTACCGGGACACCGTGGTCCAGCTGCGTTGGACGATTGTTACCGTCACCGCTGTCCTGGGGCTCTCCTTCGTGATGAACCTGTCCGGCCAGACCACCACCCTCGGCTTCGCGCTGGCCTCCGCGGGCGGCTTCTTCGCCATCCTTTCACCGCTGATCGGATGGATTGGTGTGGCCCTCACCGGCTCGGACACGTCCTCCAACTCGCTGTTCGGCCAGATGCAGGCCACCGCGGCCGCGCAGACCGGCCTTTCACCGGTGCTGATGGCCGCCTCCAACTCCTCCGCCGGTGTGATGGGCAAGATGCTTTCGCTGCAGAACCTCGCCGTGGCCTCGGCCGCCGTAGGCCTTGACGGCGCTGAGGGGACCCTCTTCCGGAAGCTCTTGGGCTGGAGCCTGGGCCTGCTGGCGCTCATCACCGTGCTGATCTTCCTCCAGTCCACCCCCGTACTCGGCTGGATGGTCCCCTGATGGCGCCGCTGGATACGGCCGGCCTCCGTGCGGCGGTGAAGGATCCCGCGCAGGTGAGGACCCGCGCCATCGACCTGCACGCGAACGCCCATGACGCTTCGCATTTCCTCTTGATACCGCAGGCCGTGGTGACGGCGGGGAGTGCAGCGGAAGTGGGCGGGCTGCTGCGGGCCAGTGCCGCCCAGGGCGTGCCGCTGACCTTCCGCTCCGGCGGCACCAGCCTGAGCGGCCAGGCGGTCACCGACGGCGTGCTGGTGGATGTCCGCCGCCACTTCCGGGAGATTGAAGTGCTCGACGGCGGCGCGCGCGTCCGCGTTCAGCCCGGCGTCACCGTGCGGGCGCTCAATGCGAGGCTCGCCCGCTACGGCCGGAAGTTCGGACCGGATCCGGCCAGCGAGGCGGCGTGCACCGTCGGCGGCGTGGTGGCCAACAACTCCTCCGGGATGAACTGCGGCACCGTGGACAACACCTACCGCACCCTGGAATCCCTCACCGTGGTGCTGCCCTCCGGCACCGTGATCGACACCGGAGCGCCGGACGCGGACCGGAAGCTCCGCGCCCTGGAACCGGAGCTCTACGCAGGCCTGGCCCGGCTGGCCGGGCGGGTACGGAACAACGCGGACTCCGTGCGCAAAATCCGGCAGCAGTTCTCCATGAAGAACACCATGGGTTACGGCCTGAACTCCCTGTTGGACTTCCAGTCCCCGGTGGACATCATGGCCCACCTGATCGTCGGCAGCGAAGGCACCCTGGGCTTTGTGGCAGAGGCTGTTTTCCGCACTATTCCGCGGCTCCAGCACGCCGCCGCCGGCCTGCTGGTGTTCCCCGACCTTGAGGCCGCCAACGCGGCGCTGCCGGCCCTCGTCGAAACGGGCGCCGCGACCATCGAGCTCATGGATGCGTTGTCCCTGAAGGTGGGGCAGTCCCTGAAGGGGACGCCCGCCGTCGTGCATGACCTGGCAGTCCGCGAGCATGCCGCCCTGCTCGTGGAGTACTCCGCCGGCAGTGCCGGTGACCTCGCGGAACTGCAGCTCAACGGCGAAGGCGTCCTCCCGGCGCTGGGGCTGTCCGCCCCGGCCCGGTTCACCGGAGACGCGCGGGAACGCGGGCAGCTCTGGCAGTTGCGCAAGGGACTCTACGCCTCCGTGGCCGGCGCCCGCCCCCAGGGCACCACCGCGTTGCTGGAGGACATCGTGGTTCCGGTTCCGGTGCTGGGCAGGACGTGCCGTGAGCTGATCCGGCTCTTCGACAAATACAGCTACAGCAACAGCGTGATCTTCGGCCATGCCAAGGACGGCAACGTCCACTTCATGCTGACCGACGGCTTCGCCAGCCCGGCCGAACTGGACCGCTACAGCGCCTTCACGGAGGACATGGTGGAGCTGGTGCTGGCCGAGGGTGGATCGCTGAAGGCCGAGCACGGGACAGGGCGTGTGATGGCTCCCTTCGTGCGCCGGCAGTACGGCGATGAGCTGTACGAGGTCATGCGAACCATCAAGCGCCTCTTCGACCCCGCCGCGATGCTCAACCCGGGCGTGCTGATGGACGAGGATCCGCTGGCTCACCTCCGGCACATCAAAACGGCGCCGCCCGTGGCCGAGGAAGTGGACCGCTGCGTCTCGTGCGGCTACTGCGAGCCGGTGTGCCCCAGCAAGGACATCACGCTCACGCCGCGCCAGCGGATCGTGACACTGCGCGCCATCGAATCAGCCAGGCTGGCCGGGGATACGGCACTGGTGCGGGAACTGGAAAAGGACTACGACTACGAATCCGTGGATACCTGCGCCGTGGACGGGATGTGCCAGACTGCCTGCCCGGTGGACATCAACACGGGATCGCTCGTGAAACGCCTGCGGAAGGCCGACGCCGGTCCGCTCGCCAACGGTGCGTGGAACGCCGCGGCCAAGCACTGGGAAGGCGTGACGCGCGGGGCCTCGCTGGCGTTGACGGTGGTGGACAAGCTCCCGGCAGCCGCCATCACGCCGCCCAACAAGGCGGCCCGGGCCGTCCTCGGGAAGGACACCGTGCCGCTGTACTCCGCCGAACTGCCCGGCGGCGGTTCTGCGCGGAAGCGCCCGACGCCGGCAGGTGACGTTGACGCGGTCTACTTCCCGGCGTGCGTGGGGACCATGTTCGGACCCGCCGGCGCGGGCCCCTACACCGGGGAACACGGCACCGAAGGACGCGGAACCGAAGGACGCGGTGTCCAGTACAGCTTTGAACAGCTGTGCGACCGCGCCGGGCTCACCCTCCTCGTCCCGGAAGGCATCGACGGGCTCTGCTGCGGCACCCCCTGGTCATCGAAAGGCATGTCCGCAGGCCAGGCAACGATGCGGGAAAAGACCCTGGCCGCCCTCAGGGAAGCCACCCGGGACGGTGAACTTCCCATCGTCTGCGACGCGTCCTCGTGCACCGAAGGGCTGCGGCAGGCCGTCGAATCGGACACGCCCGCGCCGGGCCAACGTGAGCTGCGCATGGTGGACGCCGTCGATTTCGCCGCGGAACAGATCCTGCCGCGGCTGCCGGACCACGGGAAGCTGGAGTCCCTGGCACTGCACCCCACCTGTTCGTCCACCCGGATGGGCCTCAACGATGCCCTGGGCACCGTTGCCGGAGCAGTGGCCGACCGTGTTGAGATCCCGGAAAACTGGGGCTGCTGCGCGTTCGCGGGGGACCGGGGCATGCTGCACCCCGAACTGACGGAGTCGGCGACGGCCAGGCAGGCTGCGGAGGTGGCGGAGATGGATGCAGCCGCCCACGCCTCGTGCAACCGCACCTGCGAGCTGGGCATGACGCGCGCCACGGGCGCCCAGTACCGGCACGTGCTGGAGTTGCTGGAGGAAGTCACCCGGTAAGCCGGGCGCTCTCTCACTTGCTGCGGGTTTTCCACCAACGCTCTTTCACCCTGTGAGAGAGCGTTGGTGGTTTGGGCGCGAAAGGTGAGAGAGCGTTGGATCCGCTTGAGTCCATACGCTCATGGATTCTGATTAAATGATCACTTCCGGTTAGCATTTGTACATGAGGACTGAAGAGCGGCACCGGTTGATCGGTGAACTGCTGCGGAGCCGTGAAGAGGTGACCGTGGACGAGCTGATGGCCGAGTGCGGAGCGTCCGGCGCCACCATCCGCCGCGACCTGGATGTCCTTGCAGTCCACGGCGTACTCCGGCGGGTGCACGGCGGGGCGAAGAGCCTGGTGCTCCGCGGCGAAAATCCCGGCTACGGGCAGCGGGACCTGGAAGAACAGGACGCCAAAGCCCGGATCGCCGCCGGCGTGGCGGGCCTCCTCCAGGACCGGGAACACGTGTGGCTCGACAGCGGAACCACCGCCACCGGAATCGCCCGTCACCTGCGGCAACGTGAACTGACGCTGATGCCCATGTCTTTGCCCGCCCTCAACGCATTAACAGCGGAGGGCCAGGCCGGGCACCGCCCCGCCCTCCTGGTACCGGGCGGAAGCCTGATCCCCGGCGAGCTGTGCTTCCGGGGCCCGCTGGCCGAGGCCAACATCCGCTCCCTGCGTTTTGACACCGCAGTGGTGACGCCCTGCGCAGTAAACCTCAAAGACGGACTGCTGGCCCACGACCTCGACGATGCCGCCGTCAAACGCGCCGGCCTCGAATCCGCCGGACGGGTGATCGCCGCCTGCGCAGGCTCCAAATGGAATGCCGCCGCGGTGGCGCTCGTTGCCGCGCTGGAAACCGTGGACGTCATCGTCACGGACCGGGTGTTCAGCCCGCAGGAACTCACACAACTTGGAAAATACTCAGTGAAAGTAGTGAACGTATGAGCATCGCCGTCACCACCCAAAAGCTGAACGCCGCGGCCGCCGCCACGTTCCTCGTTTTCGGGATCAACGGACTCGTGTTTGCCAGCTGGGCCGCACGCATCCCCGCCGTCACCGAAATCCTGCACGTGACCTCCGGACAAATGGGAACGCTGCTGCTCTGCACTGCGGTCGGTTCGCTGATCGCCCTTCCCACGGCAGGGTGGGTGGTGGGGCGGATCGGTACGGCCAATGCCGTCCGCGCCAGCGGGCTGCTGGCAGCGCTGGCCGGGGTGGGCATCGCCCTTTCGCTGCTCGCCGAGTCAGTGCCCGGCACCGCCGTCGCCTTGTTCTTCTTCGGAATTGGCGTGGGACTGTGGGACGTTTCGCAGAACATTGAAGGGGCCGACGTCGAACACCGGCTTAAGCGCACCATCATGCCGCAGTTTCACGCCGCGTTCAGCGGCGGCGCCTTTGTGGGAGCCCTGATCGGCGCCGGCCTCTCCGGTCTGGGAGTGGGGCTGCCTGCCCACCTGCTGGTCATCGCCGCCGTCGTTGCGGTGCTCACCATGGTGGCTCCCCGCTACTTCCTGCCGCACATCGCCGCCGAGATCCCTTCCGACGGGGAAGCCGCAACGCCGAAGGGTGACTCTGCCTGGCGGGACAGCCGCACACTGCTGATCGGCGTTGTGGTCCTCGGTGCCACCCTCACCGAAGGGGCCGGGAACGACTGGATCGCCAAAGCATCCGTGGACGGTCTCGGCACCAGCGAATCCACCGGCGCACTGATGTTCGCAGTCTTTGTCCTGGCCATGACGGCGATGCGGTTCTGCGGCGGGTTCGTGATCGACAAGTACGGCCGTGTTGCCGTACTGCGGGCCAGCATGGCCGCGGCAGCCGCGGGACTTGGCCTCTTCGTCCTGGCAGGCAATGTGTGGCTCGCGACGGCGGGCGCGGCACTGTGGGGAATCGGGGCGGCGCTGGCCTTCCCGATGGGCATGTCCGCCGCGGCGGACGACCCCAAGAAGGCTGCTGCCCGGGTGTCCGTGGTGTCCACGCTGGGCTACATCTCCTTCCTGGCCGGACCGCCGCTCCTCGGTTACCTCGGTGACCTCACCGGGATCCATCTCGCCCTGCTCGCCATCATGGTGCCCATCCTTGTGGCGCTCCTCCTCGCGGGCGCCGCGAAACCCTTGCCCGGTGCGCCGCTCCGCAACGAGTAGCACCCGCCGCAGCCACCGGGCAGTCACCGGGTAGCCACTGGGCAGCCACCGGGCAGCCAACCCAGCCACCCCTGCAGCCAACCCGGTGTTCCGCAGCGCCGGAGGTAGGGTGGGGAAATGCGAAGGATGCTGAGGAAAGGCCCGGGCATGCTGGCCGGGCTGGACCGGACGTTGCTCAAAGCCGTCTCCAACCTGCCCGGCGGAAACCATGATGTCCTGTTCCGCCGGCTCTCGGCGGCGGCAAACCATGGAAAGCTGTGGTTTGCGGTGGCTGGAGGACTGGCCCTCATCCCGGGCAAACCCCGGCGTGCGGCGCTGCACGGGCTGATTGCCCAGGGCGTGGCATCGGCGGTCACCAATGTGGTGTTCAAAACACTGCTGCCGCGGGCCAGACCGCTGCCGGAGCATCTTCCCGTGTTCAGGTTCGTCAACCCGCAGCCCACCAGCTCGTCGATGCCGTCCGGCCACTCGGCATCCGCGGCGGCCTTTGCCGTGGGGGTGGGCCTCGTCCAGCCTGCCATCGGAGCCGCGCTGGCGCCCCTTGCCGCCGGTGTTGCCTACTCCCGGGTCCATACCGGCGCCCACTGGCCTACGGATGTGTTGTTCGGGTCCGCCCTGGGTGCCGGCGCAGCCATGATCACCCGGAAGTGGTGGCCCGTCCGTCCGCCGTTCCCGGGGACCACCCGCGACGCAGTCCAGGCGGCACAGCTGCCCGGTGGCGAAGGCCTGAGCATCGCCGTCAACACCTTGGGCGGCTCCTATGCGCCGGAAACCGTCCAGGCTCTCCAGGATGTATTCCCTTTAGCGCATATACACGAGATTGATGAGGATGGCGATGTAGCCGCCGAGATCAGGGCAGCGGCCGAGGGCCAGGGAGTCAAGGCGCTCGGTGTGTGGGGCGGCGACGGTACCGTGGGTACGGCCGCGGCGGCCGCCGTCGAACTGTCCCTCCCCCTCCTGGTGCTCCCCGGCGGAACGCTGAACCACTTTGCCCGGGACGCCGGAACTTCCACCCTTGAGGATGCCGTAGAGGCGGCGTCCTCCGGTTCGGCCGCTCGAGCCGATGTGGGGCATGTCCACGTGGAACGGGGCCTCGCCGGAAACCCTGAAAAGCTGGAACGGATCATGCTCAATACGGCCAGCATCGGCCTCTATCCCAACCTGGTCCGGCGGCGCGAACAGCTTCAGCCCGCCCTCGGAAAACCGCTGGCCGGGGTGGCTGCCATGTTCAGGACGTTCGCGGCCGGCACCCCCACCACCATGGTTGTGAACGGCGTCCGCCACAAGCTGTGGATCCTCTACATTGGCCGCGGCCGCTACTACCCCCGCGACCATGCACCGCTGGTGCGCCCTGTAATGGACGACGGCGTGCTGGACCTGCGGATGATCACCGCGGATGAGTCCTTCGCGCGGCTACGGCTGCTCTGGTCCGTGCTGACTGGCACCGTGGCCACGTCACGGATCACCCACCTGAGCGAATCGACCACGGTAACCGTGGACGCTGCAGAGTCCCCCATGGCGCTGGCGGTGGACGGTGAAGCCCTGCCGGGTGTGCGCCGCGTCGAATTTTCCGTGTTGCCCGGAGCGCTCACCTACTACTGTCCGCCGCCTGGTGGTCATCCCTTGGGACTACCCTGATTCCACCCTGAATCATCCCTGAGACCGGCGAAAAGGGAACGTTGCGTCTGTAGCGTGGGTGGTACGAACGGATCTGCGGCATGCAGAAGCCGTCACCGCATCCGCAGCTACGCAAAGGAACGCTTCCATGATTGAAGCAAGAGGCCTGTCCAAGGTCTACGGCGATAAAACCGCCGTGGGCGGAGTGGATTTCACTGTCCAGGCCGGCCAGGTCACCGGCTTCCTCGGCCCCAACGGAGCCGGCAAATCCACCACCATGAGGATGATCATGGGACTGGACACGCCGACGTCGGGCTCCGTCACCGTCAACGGGGTCCCGTTCACCAAGCACGCGGCTCCGTTGCGTGAGGTGGGCGCCCTGCTGGACGCCAAGGCCGTCCACACGGGCCGTTCTGCCTACAACCACCTGCTGGCCATGGCCGCCACCCACAGCATTCCCAAAAAGCGCGTCAGCGAGGTCATCGAAATGACCGGCCTGGCCGACGTCGCAAGGAAAAAGGTCAAGGGCTTTTCGCTCGGCATGGGCCAGCGGCTGGGTATTGCCGCGGCACTGCTGGGGGATCCGCAGACCATCATCCTGGACGAGCCGGTCAACGGGCTGGACCCGGAGGGCGTGGTGTGGGTCCGGAACCTGGTGAAGTACCTGGCCTCCGAGGGCCGGACCGTCTTCCTGTCCAGCCACCTCATGAGCGAAATGGCGGTGACGGCGGACCACCTGATTGTGATCGGCCGCGGAAAAATCATCGCCGACGCCCCCATCAAGGACATCATCACCGGGAAGGGCGCGAGCCGCACCCGCGTCCGCACCGACGAGCCGGACCAGCTGATGCACCTCCTTGCCGGAACCGGAGTTTCCATAGAGGCCCAGGACCACGAACTGCTGGAGGTCAAGGGACTGGATCCGCGGCAGATCGCCCGGACCGCCCTTGAGAACCACGTCATGATCTACGAACTCACCCCGCTCCAGGCCAGCCTGGAAGAGGCCTACATGGAGCTGACCAAGGACGAGGTCGAATACCACTCGCTCATTACTACGGGAGCCCCCGTTCCCGCCCAGACCGGAGGCAAATAAGCCATGAGCTCAACTACTTGGGAACCCAACCCTTCGGGCCGCAGGGCCCAGGGCGGCGCAGCACCCCAGGCCGGCGCGCCATCCGGGCAGGCCGCCCATTCAGCCGGCGGTCCCGTTTCCCCGGGTCCCGGTCCCAGTTTCTTGCGCGTGCTGAACTCGGAATTCATCAAGTTCCGCACGCTGCTCTCCACGCTGATCCTGCTCGGCTCCACCATGCTGGTGATGGTGGGCTTTGGGGCCCTGGCGGCGTGGTCCACCGGTCAGTTCCGCGAGCAGATGGCCTCCGATCCGGAGGCCGCAGCCCAGATGGCGGCCCAGGGCGGTGACATCGCGGTGAGTGCCCCCACCTCCGGTATCGCTTTTGCCCAGCTGATCCTCGGGTCCCTGGGCGTGCTGCTGATGAGCTCAGAATTCACCACCGGAATGGCGCGTTCCACGTTCGCGGCCGTGCCCAAGAGGATCCCGGCCTTCGTGGCGAAGTTCCTCGTGGTAGTGGTGGTGTCCTTCGTCCTGACCGGCGTTTCCACCCTCGTCGCCGGCCTGGTGTCCGTTCCGATCCTGGACAACTACGGCCTGAGCCTGGACCTGGCCAGCTCCCAGTCCGTCAAACTGCTGGTGGTCAACAGTCTCTACGTGGCCGCAGTGGCCTCCATCGGCATGTCGCTCGGCAGCATCATCCGCAATTCCGCGGGCGGGATCATGAGCCTGGTGGGGCTGTTCTTCGTGGCGCCGATCGCCTTCCAGCTGATTCCGGGCGACTTCTTCGAAGAAGCCCGCAAGTATCTTCCCGGCAACACCGTGACGCCGCTGACCGCCGTTGAACACGTGGACGGGAACCTCGAGGCGTGGCAGGCGGCCCTGGTGCTCGGCGCCTGGGTGGTGGTTCCGGCGGTCCTCGCCATGGTCCTGCTGAATAAGCGGGACGTTTGAGCGGGCAGGGCGGCCGGTCCGCCGTCTAGGCTCAACACATGCATGAAGTACTGCCGGCAAAGGACGCATCAGCCCTCACCCAGGTTGATGTGTCCTTTGCCGCACTCGCCGACCGCCGCCGGGGCCGGCTCCGCCGGTACCTTCACCGGCACCCGCGGGCGATGGATGCGGTGGTGGTGCTGTGCTACCTGCTCCTGGTCACGCCCACCGCGGTGGACGCCGTGCTCGACGGCGGCTGGGCAGCCACCGCGCTGCTTGCCGCCGTCGCCGCGGCGCTCTCTTTCCGCCGGACCCGTCCGGTGGCCGTTGTTGCCGCCGTGGCGGTGCTGGAAGTGGGCATCACGCTCCTGCACCCCTGGGGCTCCAATGTTTCCGCGGGCCTGTGGTTTGCCCTCTATGCACTGGCGGTGCAGCGGCCCCGCAGGTTCTCCATCACCGCCCTGGCATTATCCAACACCCCGCTGTCCCTGCTGTATTTCCTGACCCTCGTCGGCCCGCTGGAACGTGCCCTTCCCAGCGGCGGACCGGCGGCACCCGAGAATTCGCAGCTGGTGTTTGGAATCGTTGCCGGCATCACCATCACGCTGTCCAACATCATTGCCACCGGAATCGGCATCTCCGTCCGGCAGCGGCAGGAACACGAACAGGAAATCGCCGCGTGGGCGGCCCGGACCGCCGAACTTGGCTCGGTCACCGAACGCAACCGGATCGCCAGGGAGATGCACGACGTCGTGGCGCACTCCCTGACGGTGATGCTCACCTTGTCCGACGGCGCCGCAGTGGTGGTCAGGAAGAGCCCGGACCGCGCCGCCGAGGTCCTGGCGGAAATTTCCCGGACCGGACGAACCGCTCTGGCGGACATGCGTCGCGTGCTGGGCGTCCTGCGCGACGAATCACCGGTAGGCCAGGCACCCCGGCAGCCGCTGAGCGCAGGGAACAGCCTGGCCAAACTTTTGGAGGGCTTCCGCACCGCGGGGCTGCCGCTGCACTACTCGCACACCGGACCTGCCCTGCCTGAGGACGCGGCCTTCCAACTGACCGTCTACCGGATTGTGCAGGAGTCACTCACCAACGTCCTCCGCTACGGCCGGGCGCTGGGCCGGGTGGATGTGAATATGGCGCGCACTGACGGTACCGTCACCATTGAAGTGCTCGACGACGGCAAAGGAACAGTGGGTCACGCGGCCGCCGCCGCGCCGGTGGCAGCGGCCGGCGGTGCCAGGCCCCTGGGGTCGGGGCAGGGCCTGACAGGCATGCGCGAGCGGGCCGGGATTTACGGCGGCACGGTGGAAGCCGGACGCCCCGCCGGGGGCGGATGGCGCGTCCGGGCAGTGTTGAATTGGAATGGGGACCAAGGAAAAACATGAATGGCAATGCACCGATCACAGTCCTGCTGGTGGATGACCAGCCGCTGCTGAGGATGGGCTTCCGCCTGATCCTTGAGGGTGAGGATGACCTTCGGGTGGTGGGAGAAGCCTCCGATGGGGCGGAGGCAGTCCGGCAGGTCAGGGAGGTGAACCCCGACGTGGTGCTGATGGATGTTCGGATGCCGGTCTTGGACGGCATCGAAGCGACCCGGGCGGTGGCCTCCTCGGGGTCCGCCGCGAAGGTTATCATCCTGACCACCTTCGACCTCGATGAATACGCCTTCGCCGGCCTGCAGGCGGGCGCTTCCGCGTTCCTGCTCAAAGACGTGGCCCCTGCTGAACTGGTTAGCGCGGTGCGGGTCGTGGCGAGCGGAGATGCCGTGGTGGCCCCCCGCGTCACGCGCCGACTGCTGGAAGCGTATGTCCGCGGAGACCATCCCTCGGCCGTCCCCGGAGACTTTGCGGTGAACGGACGCCCTGCGGCCACGGCTGACATTATGACTGGCGGACACCGAACGGCCGCCTCCGTGCCGGCAGTTGGCAAAGGCAGGAATCCGCATGGCGAAGAGCAGCAAAAGGACCCCCTGCTGGAAGCCCTGACGCCCCGCGAAAGGGAAATGCTGGGAGCCATGGCCGAGGGACTGTCCAACGCCGAGATCGCCCACAGGTTCTTCCTGTCCGAGGCCACGGTGAAAACGCACGTGCGCCGCATCCTCGCCAAACTGCATCTCCGGGACAGGGTGCAGGCCGTGGTTTACGCCTACGAGACGGGGTTGGTAGTGCCCAGCAATCCTGACTATTAGCTACTCAGAGGTAGATTTCGAGCACATTTCAAAGTTGCTCGGTAAGCCACTTTTGTTGCCCATTGATGCTCGGCATTGTGGGAAGCTCCTTTTCGGGGGCCGTCAAAATGTTCGACTGCACAAGATCTGTCCTCCGGCATCCGGTCTAGGGTGAAAAAGAAATGTGGCCTGACACACGGAATCCGTGTCCGTCCGGGGCCCACACCCTCAACGAAGGACGGCGCTTCCATGCACGCTGACCAACAGCTCTCCAAGTCCCTGAAACCAAGGCACCTTTCCATGATCGCCATTGCCGGCGTGATCGGAGCCGGACTCTTTGTGGGTTCCGGTGCTGCCATCCAGCAGGCCGGCCCCGGCATTCTGCTCGCCTACATGGCCGCAGGTATCGTGGTGATCCTGGTGATGCGGATGCTCGGCGAAATGGCTGCAGCCAACCCCGAAACCGGATCCTTCTCCACCTATGCAGACAAGGCCCTGGGCCGGTGGGCAGGCTTCAGCATCGGCTGGCTGTACGCGTGGTTCTGGATCATTGTGCTCGGGATCGAAGCCACGGCCGGTGCCGCCATCATGCACCGCTGGGTTCCCGGCATCGACCAATGGGTATGGGCGCTGGTGCTTATGGTGCTGCTGACGCTCACCAATCTGGGATCGGTGAAATCGTACGGAGAATTCGAATTCTGGTTTGCCTCTATCAAGGTGGCCGCGATCGTGCTGTTCCTGCTCTTCGGCGTTGCCGCCATCCTGGGCCTCATCCCGGGAGTTCCCGCCCCCGGACTGGACAACCTGGTCAATAACGGCGGCTTCCTCCCCAACGGCCCGGGTGCGGTCCTGGCCGGCATCCTGGTGGTGGTGTTCTCGTTCTTCGGCGCTGAAATCGCCACGATCGCTGCCGGCGAATCCGAGAATCCGGTGGACGCCGTCAAGAAGGCCGTGAAGTCCACCGTGTGGCGCATCCTGGTGTTCTACATCGGCTCCATCGCCATTGTGGTCACCCTCCTCCCGTGGAACTCCGCCTCCGTGGCAAAGAGCCCCTACGTCGCAGTGATCGAACTCTTCGGGATTCCTGGCGCCGGCACCATCATGGACGTCGTGGTGCTGACTTCGGTGCTCTCCTGCCTGAACTCCGGGCTCTACACGGCCAGCCGCATGCTCTTCTCACTTTCCCGCCGCGGTGACGCACCGAGGGCATGGACGAAAATTTCCAAGCGCGGCGTGCCGGCCGCTGCCGTGCTGGCCTCAACCGTGGTGGGCTTCATCACCGTTGGCCTGAACTACATCGCGCCGGACACGGTGTTCCTTTTCCTCGTGAACACCTCGGGTGCTATTGCGCTGTTCGTCTGGCTGGTCATCGCGTCGTCACAGCTGATCCTCCGCCGGCGCATGGGTGCCGCCGCCAAGGACCTGGCCCTCAAGATGTGGCTCTTCCCGTACCTGACCTGGGTAGCCATTGCCAGCATCATTGCACTCCTGATCGGCATGGTGATCCTGGAATCCACCCGGGAATCCCTGCTGCTCTCACTGGCACTGGCCGCAGTGGTGGTCGGGGTCGGCGTCTGGCGCTACCGCAAGGGTCTCGGCGCCACCGGCGCCGGAACGGAACAGCCCGCGGCAGAGGAAGCAACGGCAGACGAAGCAGCGCAAGCTGGAACCGCGAAGGAACGAACGGCGGCGGAGGAAGCCGGCGTTGGTGCCGGTCCGGCGTCGTAAACCAAAGGTTACATCTCAGCAGGTGCGGCACCAGCCGCCCCCGAACCGGAGTCCGGGTGCCGTCAGTCCAGGTGCCCGGACTCCGCGCTCTCCGGATTTCCGGCATCCGCCGGAGCCGGGCTGCCGGGCTGCACGGCGTCGAAGAAACGGTGCTCCCTGGTCGCGGCACTGTGAACCCGGGTGCGGATGAAGCTGACGTCGGCCGCGCTGAGCTGAATTGCACCGTGCTGGTCGCGGACCACCGGTTCGTCCGCAACACTCGCAACGCGGGTCGCGATCGTCCGGGGCAGCACGACGCAGCCCGGGTTGTCCATGAGCCACCGGCGGGTGGCGGGATCTAGCAGATGCCACTGTGATTTCAGTTCCATTGGGCGCGCCGTTCCATGTGTATTTTGCCTCTTTCCCGGTTGCCCGGCTGTGATTGGTGGAGCTGCCGTTAACCGCGGCTGATGGGGAGCCGTTTCTCTGCAGCGTCCGTTCCGGGCACCGCGGGAAGCGGGGTCCTGACTTCGAGGACGCCGTCCCTGAAGGTCACCTTGATGTCCTCGTCCGTAACGCCCTCCGGCAAAGGCAGGTTGCGGTCGAAGGGGCGGTACCGTTGCCCGGAATGAATGCGGGTGCCCTCGGATCGGCCGCCGGCGTGCTCGTGCCCCGCACGGATGTGCAGCACACCCCCGGCCACGGAGACTTCGATGTCCGTGTCCGGGTCAGCGCCGGGCAGGTAGGCGCGGACAACGAGTGCCTCCTGGTCGACGTACTCGTCAACGCTGACCTCCTCGACGAGGATGGGGACCAGGCTGTCGGTGGTTTCAAAGGACCGCCCGTTGGAGCCGGAGAACTGCGACGGTTTCCTGTCTGACCCATCCGGGGCAGACGGCCATCGGGCCGATTCGAACGGGGACCATTTCAACGCACCGGACATGGCTCTCTCCTGGTTGTTGCCTGGCAGGACGGGTTACTGGCAGGGCTTTCCTTCGGCAAGGCAGCAACGCAGCGGCCCGGCTCACAGACCAGTAGATACCCATCCCGGAACGACCAACAGGGCCCAAAGTCCCCGGATGGTCCGCGCCGTCGCAATGGCGCAAGGCGCACGTTGGCGCAGGACCGGAGTTACTCGCGGGTAAAGGACTTTTGCCCCTTCTTCCGCCGGACACCACCGGGCAGCATCGTTTGGGATCCCCACGACCACCTTTTGGAAGGAAACCATGGCGGGACGATTCGAACTTTATGTGGACGAGGCATCGGGCGTGCGATTCAGGATGATAGGGCCGGACGGTTCGGAACTGGGCGTTTCCCGGTCATTTCCGGACACCAGGGCGGCGGCCGCCGGCATCGAGGCGATGCGTGAATGCGCGGGCACCGGATTGATCAGCAACCTGTGCCCTCCCATCAGTGAGCCGGTCAAGGCACGGACCGCCAACGCCCACACAGCTGCGGCGCAATCCCCGGCATCCTCCACAGCAACACAGCGTGCACACAGGAAGGGCCTATGCGCGGCATAGCCCTTCGGAGTCTTATGGGTCCATGACCACTTCACCGCAGCCGCCCCACGAACCCCACCCCAACCACGACCGCGGCTTGGAGTTCGACCTCTCCACCTTGATGAGCCGCCGTTCCCTGGGCCTGTTCTTCGGTGCCGGCACAGCGGCCGCCGCGCTGGCAGCCTGCACGCCGGGCTCCACACCGGGAACCGCCAGCAGTTCCACCACCGCGACGGCGACGCCGTCTGCCCCGGCGACTGCCACGCCCTCAGCGTCGGCGTCCGCCACGGCGTCACCCACGCTGACCCGGGCCATCGCGGAATGCGGGGTGGAAATACCGCAGGAAACGGCGGGACCTTACCCGGGAGACGGATCCAACGGCCCGAACGTCCTGGAGGCATCCGGCGTTGTCCGGCAGGACATCACGGCCAGCTTCGGGACTTCCACCACCAAGGCCGAAGGCATCCCGCTGACGGTCACCCTGACGCTCCTGGACAACGCCAACGGCTGCAAACCCCTCGCCGGAGCCGCCGTGTACGCCTGGCACTGCGACCGCGACGGCAAGTACTCCATGTACGACGCCGGCCTCGAAAACGAGAACTTCCTCCGCGGGGTGCAGGAAGCGGATGCCAACGGCCAGGTTACGTTCACCACCATCTATCCCGGGGCGTACAACGGCCGCTGGCCGCACATCCACTTCGAAGTCTTCGAATCCATGAGCAATGCCACGGTGGCAGGGCAGGTACTGGCTGTCTCCCAGATCGCCATGACAGAGGCGGCCTGCAACGAGGTCTACGCCACGACGGGCTATGAGACCAGCGCCCGGAACTTTCCCAACACCACGCTCACCTCAGACAACGTCTTTGGCGACGACGGCGGCATCTACCAGTTGGCCACCATGTCCGGTTCGTCGGCCGCCGGTTACACGGCCGGACTCAACGTCACGGTGTAGGTGCGGTGCCTCCCGGAACCGGGGTTCGGCGCGGGCCGTCGCGGCCCCGCTAGACTCGGAGCCATGCCTTCCCACGCCACTGCCGCAGACCACATCCAGGACCTCGGCGCGTATGTCAGCGCGTCGCCGTCGAGCTTCCATGCAGTCCAGGAAGCCGCGCTGCGGCTGGATGAGGCTGGCTTCACCGGGCTCGATGAACTGGCCGCGTGGCCGGCCGGCAGTCCGGGTGCGGGCGCCGCCGGGCGGTTCTACGTAGTCCGCGACGGGGCCCTGATCGCCTGGGTGACACCGGAGAGTGCCGGACCCACCACGGGCTTTAATATCCTGGGGGCGCACACCGATTCGCCGTCATTCAAGCTCAAGCCCAAGCCCACCACCGGAAAGTTCGGGTGGCTGCAGGCCGGCGTGGAGGTCTACGGCGGCCCGCTGCTCAACTCCTGGCTGGACCGGGAACTGCAGCTGGCCGGACGGCTGGTGATGCTGGACGGCACGCAGTGCCTGACCGCCACCGGGCCGCTGCTCCGGTTCCCCCAGCTCGCCATCCATTTGGACAGGGCGGTAAACGAGGGCCTGGCACTGGACAAGCAGCAGCACATGAACCCCGTCTTCGGACTAGGGGATCCGGCAGGCGAGGACCTGCTGGCGCTGCTGGCCGAACGGGCCACGGCAGCGGATCCCGGCTCCGCGCCGGTGGATCCGTCAAAGATCGGCGGATACGACGTCGTTGTGGCAGACACGCAGCCTGCCGCGGTTTTCGGGGCCAAGGGTGAATTTTTCGCGTCCGGACGGCTGGACAACCTGTCCGCCACCCATGCCGGCCTGGCCGCGATCATCGCCCACGCTGAGGCCGGGGAGCAGGCGGACGGCGGCCCGATCGCCGTCCTCGCGGCTTTCGACCACGAGGAGATCGGTTCCAACTCGCGATCGGGCGCCTGCGGACCCCTCCTGGAGGACGTCCTGGTCCGCGTTTCGGACGGCCTTGGCGCGTCGGTGAGCCAGCGTCGGCAGGCCCTGGCGGCGTCGTTCTGCGTCTCCGCCGACGCCGGCCACGCGGTGCATCCGAACTACGCCGAGCGCCACGACCCCGTGAACCGCCCGGTCCTCAACGGCGGCCCGTTGCTCAAGATCAACGCCAACCAGCGCTACGCGACCGACGCCCCCGGTGCCGCCTTCTGGGCACGGCTGTGCGGTGAGGCGGACGTCCCGTACCAGGAGTTCGTGTCCAACAATGTGATGCCGTGCGGGTCCACGATCGGGCCGCTGACGGCGACGCGCCTGGGTATTAGGACCGTGGACGTGGGGGTGCCGCTGCTGTCGATGCACTCCGCCCGTGAACTCTGCGGCGTCGAGGACCCGTTCCGGCTGGCCCGGGTGACCGAACTGTTCTTCCGGACGGCAGCGTAGGTCTTCCGGACCCCGGCCTAGGCAGGCCGAGGCAGGCCGAGGCAGGCCGCGGCCGCCGAGTCAGGAGGCACCTCGGTCAGGAACGCACTTCAGTGCGGTTCCGGGGCATGGGTGCAGGATGCGGGGGCTGGCCGTGGCGGCGAGCCCTACGGAGCGTCAAGCGGTCGACGAAACTGGCCGCGGCTACAGCCAAGCCCATGGCGAGCACCGCCAGGGCACTGGCGGCGTAGGCGGGCTCGGCGGGCTGGTAGCTGATTTCGGGCGTACTAGGGGACAGGCTCGTTGTGATGTACGACTGCGGTATCACGCCCATGGCCTCCTGCCGTTCCGATGCCGTCTGTTCAATCCGGTCCACGATCCCGGCGAGGACCTTACCGACGTCATGCTGCGTCTCTGCAACGACTTCCACGGTGATTGCCGAACGATCGAATGAGTTCTGCCATTGACCGCCCGAACTGGGGATGTAGATGGAGTAGCCGTTCCGGAGTCCGGTGCCGTATAGATTGGCATTCGTCGTTCCGGGTTCGGAGTGGCCCCGCTCGCCATTCACTAAGCGCTCTACCATTGCGGCGTAGTGGATCGTCGCCTGGGAATCCGCCCGCAGGGGATTCCCGGCTGCCGCACCGCTCGGTGGGTAAAAGACGACGTCGACTTTGCTCCAGTAGACACCCGTGGACCCGCCTGCCTGCAACACGGCCGGAAACATCAGTGCTAAGACAGTCAGAACCACGTACCAGCGCCGAAGGATGGCGCTCATTCGCAACCGGTGTAGGCGCTTAGGGCTACGCATAGCGCTCAGTTCCCTGTGAATCCCTCATTCGCCAATAGGACCCGCAGAGACCGGCCACAAGGAACAACACACCGGCAGCCTGAGGGAACGATAATGCGTCGAAGAATCCCGTGAGTACAGCGCCGGCGGCAAGCGAAGCGGCAAGCGCTGGGCCGAGTTTGGCCAGAAGCGGCTCCGCATAATGGCTTCGCGCCGCAATTACAGCGATAAAACCAACGGCTGGAATGGCGCAAAACGCGACTAGCCCGACGACGCCCATGTCGATGAGAGTGACCAGGTACTGGTTGTCGAGAATCCTGTATTCCGGCAGGAACGTCCCAAAGCCGCGACCCAGAAGCGGATTCATTTCCACGAAGGTCGAAACGATGTCGTAGCTGTCAGTCCGAGATTTGAGACTCGGGTCCTGACCGCCAAACAGGCCCTTAATGGTGCCCATCATGCCGGGTACCAAAACCCAGACGATACCGACCAGCGCTACGGCCGTCACGCCGGCCCAGCGGCGAACAGCCGGACTCCATGAGGGCATGAGGACCACAACTGCCACCAGCACGCCGATGATTGCAGACCTCGATACGGAGAGCAGGGCAGCCAGTGTCATGGTCGCCACAGGAAACCAGCGCACAAGGAGGCGGGATCCGTTGTCGTACAGGGCTAATGTCAGCGCGAGGGGAAGGGTCATGGCCAGTACAAAGGCGTATTCGAGCGGGTTGCGGGCCGTGGAGATGGATCGGTTAAAGCCGCCGCGGTCCTGGAGAGCGCCGAAGTCAGAAACAGTCAGTCCCGGGATGTTGAGCTTTTCAACAAATGACTGACCAGTGAAGAACTGAAGGAGTCCGAGGGCTGCAAACATACCGCCAAGAAAGCAGAGCCAGCGCACGAGCTTTATCAGCCGTTCCCGGTTGGGGATTCCGTCCGTGGCCACTAGTAGGACGCCGGCGAACGCGGCAACACGAACCAGCCCGAGATTCAGTGCATTGATTTCGGCGGACGGGAGGGCCCGGGACGCGCCGACAGCGTAGCTCGCCAGGGCGGCAGCCACGAAAATTAGCAAGGTTATGCGGACCGGCTGGGAATTGCGGGCGAGCGACGGAGTTGGACGCTGAACGTGGTACCAACACCACCAAAGCAAGGCCCCGAGGGCGAAAAGGGAGGCCGGAGCGCCTGCGCCTCCAAGTGCCGCGACACTTCTGTTGGACGGGATGGCCAGAAGAAGAATAAGGTAGGCCGCCAAGACGGTTGCCGCGTCCGGTCCGGCGGCTCTTCGCGTCAAGCTGGGCAGTGTCACCTGTCGCTGAGGTTTGCTGTTGGTAAACATGCATTACCGCCGCAGATCGGCGACGGGATCGTGCTGCTCAGGACTGGTCGTGACCGACGGGGCAGTGCCGGAATATGATCCGGAGGGCACCGGCACTCGCTGCGCGCGACTCCGCTTCGGCAATTCGCTTTCCGAAAGGGTGAAATCATCGGTGGGCGAAGGGATAGCCCCAACGTGCTTCTTCCCGCGGCGCCTAATCAGTCTCTTGTCCGCCAGCCCCGTCAACAACAGCGTGGCAGCAAAACCGATCGCGGCAACGACCAACAACGCTCGTGTCCGGGCCTCACTCACAAGTGTTGTGTCCTTATCGACACCCAGGGTCAGCAAAGAGATTCGGGACGCCTGCGGCAGGGATAGCTCATCCTGAAGGGAAGCCATCGTCGCAGGCATTACACCCAGCACCCGATTCAGGACCTCCAATGTTGTTGCCGAGGAGTCTCCCGAAACCTTCACACGAACGATGGGGCCGCTGGTACTCGAGTCGCGTTCGGTAGAATATTCCGCCGCCGGATAGGAATCCTCTATCGGGCCACGGACGGAATCCGAATTGAGCTTGACGGTGAAGACTCCCATGGCTTGATCAAGGCCACCCATGTACAGAAAGGGGTTGTCTCCGGATATCACGGCTGTTGGCGGCGGTATGAGTGCCACATTTGCGGTTGCTTCGTAAGTCACCGGCGCCACCCGGAACACCCAGAAGGACATCCCCGCAGTTATCAGTAGTCCGGCGAGAACTAAGTACCAGCGGCGCCTTGCGCTGGCGTAGAGGTCACGTAAGAACATGGAATATCCCCCATTTCGATGGTTCCCGGATCCCGTAGCATCTCATCGCAGCTTTCCCCTTATCGTCGATGTACAGGACGGAGCGCCCAGCCTGCCTTGAGGCGGTCCAGGCCCTCTTTGCCTAAGACATTCAGGGCGACCTTCTTAAGCGATGACCGGCCAGCTTCCCTAACGAACCGGTGTGGCCTCCCTACCGCCCAATCCTTGAACTCGTCCAGAGGCCCGAGGACGGAGACGCCGTCAAGCAGGCGGCCGAAGGCCTCGCGGTATGGATCTGCAGAGACACGCCTCCCGCGAATCCTGTTGCTGACGTTGGAGTCGTGAACCAACTGAAGCCATGCCGGCCCCCCGCCGATTTCATTGACACTCATAGAGCGACCCAGGAGATTGTGCCAGTCTGACCAGCATGTACGGGCGGCTGCCCAGTCTTCCCTGACCGAGCAGAATGCATTGGCGCGGTCCGTCCTCAGATAGACTCCCGTGCCGCAGCGGATCAAACCGTTGACCAGGTAAATCGCAGTGCGTGTACCCACCGGACGGGCCTCCTGGAGACGTGCAACGAAGTCGATTGCCAGCCCGTCGTCGTTGTCCAGGTTGGTGGTTATGAGTTCTTTATGCCTGGCCCCCGTGACGGCATGCAGGTCCTGCAACAATTCGTCGTTGCTGACCTCGGAGCGAAAGATCGGGATGAAGACTGCATCCTTGTTGAGATCCGCAATGCGTTCCCTTAGCCATGCCGGGCTTTGCGGATCGAAATAGATGATCCAATAAAAATTTTGGTTTGATTGGCGCCGGACGGATGGCAGGCAGTAGCTCTCGAACAGATGCACACGCGTCTTGAGCCATCCATCCTTGGCTCTGATCATGCTTTCGGCGCCTCGCGAGGGAAGGTTGAACCGGGTAAGGAGGACGTGGTCGGCCTGTGATGTCACAACTTCACCTTGTAAATGTGGTACGCGTATTCGGACTCGAACGTGTCAGCGAAAGATCCCGCCGCGTCGACCTGGACAGTGCGGTTTTCGAAGAGGACCTCAGCTTGGTTCGTTTTGACCCCGTCGGGAAGCTTGAAGTTCCTGCTGCCCGGCGCGGAATTTCCGTCGACCATGGCAAAAATATACGCGTATCCGTCGCGAATTTTCAGCATTGTGTCCAATTGATTTCCCAGTGAAAAGTCATAAGACTGTGTATTTATTACTGGCGCAAGTTCCCGAATTCTGGCGTTGACCGTTTTGACGGCCTCCATCTGATCGGCTCCGCAGAAGCCGGGCATTACCTGCGAGAGGCGCAGTACGCTCCCTCCGCCGCAGGTTCCGCTTAGGCTCTGGTTGAAATAAACGATGCCGCGGGCCTCGTTGATCACGGAATTCATTACGGCTCCCTGCAGTTGTCCTGCCGATATGTTGGCCACAAACGGACCTTCTCCGGGCCCTCCGTTAAGGTTCTCCACGAACTGCCACAAGGGCTGCAGCTTTCCATCCGCGGCGTCTTGCATGCGGAGTGCGTTCATCGTTTTTCCGTAGCTGGATGCAGTGCGACAGTTTTGTTCGGAAACTGGTGCCAGATGCGCATTTGTGTAAGGACGAAGGCTGCAGTAAGGAATGGTGTACCAGTACATGTCCACGGAAACGGCATCGGTGAAGTTATTCACAAATTGCTGCGCATCCGAGCCGACCATGTAGTGGCTAATTACCATTTGGGTAAAATTTGCATACTTGAAAAACCCTTGGGGTGTGTTGGCAGCCAGTGCCTGTAGGTGCTGACGCCCGGCGTCCGGCGTGAAACGTCCGTCGACCTCGTCGTCCAGGAACGAGCCGACCCAGTTGCGGCTCTGCTCCGTGAATGTGTCATTGAGTTTGCCGCCGATCCAGTAAACGCCGTTGGCCTCAAACAAAGAATATGGAGTGGTATCTGACATCCCCATGTAGGTGTTGATGCCATGGTCTTTGTCGTACTGGACCTCGGCGTCGCTGCTGATCCCGTTGTACCAAATGGCGATGGGAAAAAAGTTGGGGTCGTCCCAGCCTGCACCATCTGCCTTGGCAAACTTCTTCCAGTAGTCGGGACCGCCTTCCCAAGGAATCCTGGGTAGGTCTTGAACTGCCACAACGGGTGCGGCGTCTATTCGAGAGCTTGCATCGGGCGCGGAGCATCCCGAAGCGACGAGTCCTACGGCAGTTAGTAGGGCTGCGGACTCCAGCCAGGTTCTTATGGTCCGTCCGCTGCCGGGGGCCCTCCGCTCGAGGCCTTTTCGTTCGTGTGTCGTTCCGGTTCCGCGCATGCCTTGATCCCTCCGCTCTTGTGGCCTTGTTGCCCGAGTCGTTCTGGTTCCGCTCATCGCTGTTACTCCGATCAACCGGTCACTGCTGCACATCGCTCTTAACAACTCCTGACTTATCTGCGCGCTCCCACCAGTTCAAGGAGCTGCCCCGCCCTTGCCTCCCAAGTGTGGAGTCTCGCAAAATGACGGCGCCGCTCCTCCGCAGCGGGATCGTGCGGACCAACCAACGCCTGTTGCACGCACTGCGCGAACTCTTCACGCCCGTGGCTTACAGTCACTAAGTCGGTGTTTAACCACCGGACGGCCGGCAGATCGGTGGCGACAACTGGGACGCCCGCGGCAAGGTATTCAAGGGTCTTCAGCGGAAAGCTCGATCGGTTGAATGCTGTATCTGCGTAAGGTGTCAGGCCTACGCCGGCTTGTTCCAGATGCTGCCTGAGTTCCGTGGCGGGGAGTTCGCCTAGCCAAGTGACGCTCTCAGACGCGAGAAAGGCGTCAAGGCGCTGCCCGGCTGCTGGATCACGGTCCGTCCGGGGACCGATGACCAGCACCGGAATCCCGGCCTCCTGGACCGCCTCCAAAAGATCCATATCCAGACGTTCGTTCAACTGGCCTACGAGGGCGGCGTTCGCGGACCGTTCGCCGACCTGCTGGAGGCATTCCTGCAATTCACAGCCATTAGCCAGAACAACTGGGGTCAGGCGGTCCGGGAACCTTAGCCTCAGGCTTTCGGCCAGATATGGGGACACAGCCGCAGCGGCGTCCGCCTCGCGAAGGTTCCGCCGCAGTGTGCGGTGAACGAACCGGCCAGACAACCCCATCATGGCGGCTCCGGCCACCCAGTCGTCGGTGACGAAAAGGATCTTCTGGCCCGATATTCGCCTAGGGAAACCTGTGGAAGGAGAGGAAAGCAACACTGCGAGGGGATCCATTCCCATTTCACCAAGCGCGGTCCTAACGGCGCGTCCCAGCAGGTGTTTGGCGGCAAGAGCGAGTATCGGCCGGGTAAAGCCTGGCACTGAGAGTGAGCGCAATCGGGTTATGCCGGGTGCGACATTGCTCAATTCAGTGGTTCCGTGAAGTGCACTCGGCCCGAGCCTGAGCGCGCGATGGATCGGGAGCGGGGGATCAATCCAGAGCACTGGCACCTGATGAGCTAACGCTGCCGCCAGCCGGTGGTCGGTGCCTTGGACATTTTCCCAGCGACTTCCCGGGATGTACACGAATACCTGCTGCACTGGCTTGCGGTGGCCATTGTCGGTTTGGAGCATGCGGTTGCCTTCCTATGTAAGAAAGAGACCGTGCTTTCTGTGATCCGTATCCACTTGCCCCGGCGGTTACCGGCGGCTGTAGCCAAACTCCAGTCTTCTCACCGACGATGCCCCTTACATCGCGACCCGTAGGCCCGGCTGGTGGCTCCGGGCAAGGACACAGGTATTGGTGATGAACTGAGGAAAAATATAGCGGCTGCGTCTACGCAGTACTAGAGAATCCACCACTCGGACGAAGGACTCGGCCACTCGCACCGCGACGTCCCCGTTGGCGGGAACTCATGATTTTGGAGCAAGTAATTCCGGACGCACGCGGACGCAGGCGTCAGGCGAGTCCGATCACCAGGTTGATGGTCGTGGCAAGGATGACGGTGCCGAAAAGGTAGGACAGCAGGCTGTGTTTGAGCGCTTCCGCCCTGATGAGGTGATTCTGCAGGTTGGTGTCGGACACCTGGTAAGTCATGCCGAGGCTCGTGGCCAAGTAGGCGAAATCGGTGTATTGCGGCGGCCGATCCTGGTTGAAATCTATGCCGCCAGCGTCGGAGACGCCCCTCTTTCCAGGGCTGTAGTACAGCTCGGCATAGCGGAGGGTGAAGAGAGTCTGCACCAGGATCCACGACAAGGCGACGCATGCCAGGGCCAGCAGCCCCCCGCTCAGCCGCGAGCCGCCGTCGGCTCTGTGGGAGTCCACCACGACTGCGGCAACTGCAGCCAGGCTGGCGACGTTGGCCACCAGGATCAGCAGGTCGGTGGTGCTGCGGGACGGATCCTCGGAGGTCGCGTGCGCGCGTGTTTCTGCAGGTCCCAACCTGCCCACCACAAGCCAGACCCACACGACGTAAACCAGGGCGGCGCTGCCCCATCCGACCGCCGGCGCCTCCACCCACAGTCCTGAAAAACCGGTTGCCGCAGCGGCCGCAGTTCCTGCCGCGACCATCGCAAAGAACCGCAGCCGGCTGCGTTTGACCGTGGCGGGCGGAGGTCTGGTGTCCATGTGTCGTTACTCTAGCCAAACAAACACGCCGGACCCGGCTTCGCACGGCTTTTCCACATAGCGGCCGGAGCGTTTCCGCCCTGTATGGCCCCGGGACTAGCCTGAAAGGGCCACGAATCGCCGAAACAGGCCTAAATGCACTAAGATATTGAAGTCTGTGCTGCGTCCTGCCTCCGTTTGGGGGACTGGATGAGCATGGCACCGCAAATGAACCTCCTGTTACGGAAATGCCGTAACCGCTTAGCCCAAAGGAGGTGGGTTCACATATGCGTCCTTACGAATTGATGGTAATCATCGACCCCGAGGTCGAAGAGCGTACCGTTGAGCCGTCGCTTCAGAAGTTCCTGAACGTCATCACCAACGATGGTGGAACCATCGAAAAGGTTGACATCTGGGGCCGTCGTCGCCTGGCTTACGAAATCAAGAAGAAGTCTGAAGGTATCTACGCAGTGGTGAACTTCACCGCAAAGCCGGATACCGCCAAGGAACTTGACCGCCAGCTGAGTCTCAATGAGACCATCATGCGCACCAAGATCACCCGCCCCGAAGAGCAGAAGGTCGTTGCTGAGTAATTTCAGCTCCGTGCATTCAATCTTTACCCCGCAGGAACGAACAAGGAGGCAGTAGATGGCAGGCGAAACCACTATTACGGTCATCGGTAATCTCACCAATGACCCCGAACTGAGGTTCACACCGTCAGGTTCGGCAGTAGCGAATTTCACCATCGCTTCTACGCCCCGCACCTTTGATCGCCAGTCGAATGAGTGGAAGGACGGGGAAACCCTGTTCCTCCGCGCATCCGTGTGGCGTGAAGCAGCCGAAAACGTCGCAGAATCCCTCACCAAGGGCATGCGGGTTATCGTTTCCGGCCGGTTGAAGAGCCGTTCCTACGAAACCAAAGAAGGCGAGAAGCGCACCGTTATCGAGCTCGAAGTCGATGAAATCGGCCCGAGCCTGCGCTACGCCAACGCCAAGGTCAACCGCACCCAGCGCTCCGGCGGTCAGGGTGGTCAGGGTGGCTTCGGCGGAGGCAACAGCGGCGGTGGATTCGGTGGCGGCCAGGGTGGAAACCAGGGCGGCAACACCGGAGGAAACTGGGGCGGCAACCAGCCCGCAGCGCAGGAAGACCCTTGGGCAACGCCCGGGGTCAGTAATGCAGGCGGCGGCTGGGGCAACGGCCCGGATTCCGAACCTCCCTTCTAACCAATAATTAAGGTCCGGCGCCGGAACCCGCCGGGATGCCTCACGGCTCCCGGGTGAGTGCCGCCGTCGAACCACCACCATCCCGTGGATCAATATCCACGGGCTCCCTAGAATAGGAGCTCCACGATGGCTAAGGCTGAACTCCGTAAGCCCAAACCAAAGTCCAACCCCTTGAAGGCCGCTGACATCACTGTCATCGACTACAAGGACGTAGCATTGCTGCGCAAGTTCATCTCCGACCGCGGAAAGATCCGCGCCCGTCGCGTCACCGGCGTCACGGTGCAGGAACAGCGCAAGATCGCCCAGGCAATCAAGAACGCCCGCGAAGTTGCTCTGCTGCCTTACTCCGGCGCTGGCCGCGGCTAAGGAAGGGATTAACTAAAATGGCAAAGCTCATTCTGACCCACGAAGTAACCGGTCTCGGTGCTGCTGGCGACGTTGTCGAGGTCAAGGACGGTTACGCACGTAACTACCTGCTGCCCCGCAACTTCGCCCTGACCTGGTCGAAAGGTGGCGAGAAGCAGGTTGAGTCCATCAAGGCTGCCCGCGCCGCCCGCGAGCATGCTTCCCTGGAAGACGCTCAGAAGCAGGCCGCTGCACTCTCCGCCAAGCCGGTCAAGCTCGTTGTCAAGGCTGGCGAGACCGGACGCCTGTTCGGCACCGTCAAGCAGGGCGACGTGGCCGACGCTGTTGAGGCCGCTGGCCTTGGCAAGATCGACAAGCGCAAGGTTGAACTGCCGGCACACATCAAGTCGGTCGGTTCCTACCAGGCCAACGTCCGTCTGCACGACGACGTTGCCGCTGTGATCGAACTCGACGTAGTCGCAGGCAAGTAGTTCCTCCGGCTTATCGCCAGAGCACTACGCAGTCCTGAACTGCTGGAGGCCCCCGTATTCGGATTCCCTTGGGAACCGGGCGCGGGGGCCTTTGTTCTTAACACCGGGTACCGCCTGCAATGCAGGGTTTCTTCCGGGTCCTATTCCTGGTGCATCACGGTGGTGGAGTGCCGGTGCCCGGCCCGGATGAGTTCGGCCAGGACCGCCTCATCCACGTCCTCCAGTTTGTTGATGTAGAGACATCCCGCGCCGACCTTGTGTTTTCCCAGGCGGGGCAGCAGCTCGGCCGCCTCCGGCGCGTAAGTAAGCCCGTACAGCGAAAGGCTCCCCTTCCGCGGGGAGAACCCGACGGCGACCGTGTCCCCCTCGCGACCGCTCTCATAACGGTAGTGGTAGCTGCCGAAACCGACGATACTCGGACCCCACATCACGGGCGCTTCGCCGGTGTTTTCCTTCATAAGTGCCAGAAGCCGCAGGCCGTCCCGCTGGCGTGCCGCGTTCTCCACGCCCTCCAGGAACTCCTCCACGGAAGCGTCCGTCGCCTGGGTCTTGTTTTCAGCCATGACGGCAGTCTGGCAGACGCCGCCACTGTTGTCAGCAGGGCCGCACTGCAGTGATCCCGGGCTGCGGAATAAACCCAGGCACAGCCGGGTTTAGTCGATAGATGCAAACGCATGTACTCTGGATTTACCGATGACCTTCAGGAGCAAACCGTGGAAACCCGCCGCATTACCGTCCTCTCCGCCGGACTTGGCGTACCGTCGTCGAGCAGGTTGCTGGCCGATCAGCTCGCTGCCGCAGCCGAACGCCAGCTGGCTGCCGCGGGGTACGCGGTGGCCGTTGACGTGGTGGAACTCCGTGACCTCGCTGTGGATATTGCCAACAACTTCGTCACCGGCTACGCGGCACCCCGGCTTGCCGACGTGATCGCCGGCGTGGAGGATTCCGACGGCATCATTGCTGTCACGCCGGTCTTCAGCGCCTCCTACAGCGGCCTTTTCAAGTCCTTCTTCGACGTCCTGGATCCCAAGTCCCTGGAGGGCAAGGCCGTCCTCCTCGGGGCCACCGGTGGCACCGACCGCCACCAGATGGTGCTGGACTATGCCATGCGTCCCCTGTTCAGCTACTTGCGGACCCGGGTGGCTGCTACTGGCGTTTTCGCCGGCCCCCAGGACTGGGGCAACACGGACGACGGCGGCACGCCCCTTTCGGTGCGGATCGACCGGGCCGCCGATGAATTCGCGGCCCTGGTCGCGGCCGCGCCGACGCGGCGGAAGACGGACGCCGCTGAGTCGCTGCCCTTTGAACAGCTCCTGGCGGGAATCTCGAACGGCCGCTAGGTGCAACCTCCGGCGGACCCGCCCAGTGCATGTCGAACTTTTCCGCAGTTCCAGTCGTTGTGCGGAACATGAAATGCCCTGTGGATTCAATAGACCTGGTCATGAGTGAGCGCAGCGGAGTGGAGATTGATTATTGTCCGCAGTGCCGGGGCGTGTGGCTTGACCGCGGCGAACTGGACAAGATAATCGACCGCGCCGCCGAGTTGGCAGGGCCGCAAACACCGGCTGCGCCGGCCGCTCCACCCGTCCCCGGACTTATTCCGCCGCCGCTGTACAACAATCCGGATCCGCGCCGGGACGACAGGCGGCCGGATGATCGCCGCTATGACGACCGGCGGGACCGTCCCCGCTACGATCAACCCCGGTATGACGACCGGCGCTATGACGACCGGCGGCGGCCCAAGAAAAAGGAAGGCTGGCTCGGCGAGCTCTTCGATTTCTAGGCGCCGCGCCCGAACGGCGTGCCCTCAGCCCTACGGCAGTGCGCGAGTCCGGGCCGCTCAGTCGTCGAGCAGGGCGATGAACTCGCGGGCTTGCTTGAGGGAAATGTCCGAATGCTTGGTGAGGGCCGTTGCGGCCGCCTCAGTGTCGCCGCTCTTGGCCAGCGTGCGAATCCGACCGTAGATTTCATCGTTAAGCATATTGCTGCTGACCTCCCGGGTGACATCGCCCTTGCTGGCAATCGCGCGGTACCGGTACGGGAAACGTTCCGGTGCGTCGTCATCGTCATGTTCCGGCACCTCAGGGGCCGCTGGGGTAAACGGCTGGGGGTGGGCGGCCAGGGCGCCAACGGCGTCGCGGGAGGCCCGCAGGCCCTCGCCTGAGGCTTCGTAGTAGAGCTTGATGGCCGCCATGGCCTGCCCCTGCGCTATCAGGGCGTACAGCCTGCGGTGCTGGTCTTCAGTGAGCTTCGATGCCGCGGCCCGGGCCAGTTCAACCGGCTCGCCGGGCGGCGTGCTGCCGGCTGCCGTGGCGGCTGAAGCCTTCGGGCCGGAGGTCCGGCGACCCACGGCGCGGGCCGCCAGCAGGACTGCGGCTCCCACGAGGAGAAGGATCAGGACGGGGATCACCAGTGATTCCATTGCTATAGCCGATCTACATAATTCTTGGCGGTCAAAAGATCTGAATGCGTTGCCTGCCGCAGCATCTTGATGGCTTGCAGTTTCTGGCCGTTGCGGGCCATGGACTGCAGTTGCAGGGCGAACTGCGGGTTCAATTGGCCTCCGGGCAGGACCGGGCCCTGATAGCCGTGCATTCCTACGCCCGGGCTTGACCCCGCCTGGGCGTGCAGGGCCGCCCGCGCATGGTCGGCCTGTTGTGATTGCTGTTGCTCGTTTTGGCTTGGCCGGGTGGCGGCATCAACCCGCGCCCGGGCGGCGGTGGCCGCTTTCACCTGGGCGGCATAATGTGCCTGCGACCGCAGGGCCAGCTCAAGTTGATACCGCTCGGCGTCTGAGATGCCGGTGTCCCGAGGCTTGAGGGCCGTGGTCGCGGCCCAGATGACTGCCACAAGGATGAGGGCAGGCAGTATAACTATCAACACATCGCCCATGCATAGAGCTTATGCCAGTTCGCTGTTATCCACAGCATATTCTGCGGCTCGCATACAGCCCGGCCGGGCGGGCGTCAATTCGACGCCTTCGTGATGATGTAGATCACAGCCCGGGTATATCTTTCGTCACTTCCGCCCGGGTTACCGGCCGGTATCCCCAGTGGGAACCTGAAAGCTGTGGATGAATGTTCCTTAAAAGTATTTTTCATCCACATGGCATTTCGGACGTTTTCGCAGGTCAGACGCCTATTGTGGCTCAAAGTTTTTTTGTTTCCACAGGTTGCCACACAGGCTGTGCACAAGCAGGACCCCTTAATCCACAACTTATCCACAGGTGTGCATGTATGTGGGCTTGGTGGCCGCGGGCAGGGGTACTAACGTAGCGGGATACCTGTTTTTGGGGCATTGGTACTTGATTTCCGCAGTCCGGACCGAGCCCCTGCGGGCGGTCCGGATGCAGAGTCCTTCAAGCAATTGTGGATAACCTCCGCAAACTGGGGATAACCAGGGATTCGGCAGGAACCGCGGGTGCAGGCACCTTCCTGCACGGGAAGACTGTCAGTGCCGGGTGGTAGTTCTGGTCATGGCGCACAGCGAGGCCCGGCTTCGCAGGTCAGCCCAATGGCAGATGGCAACACAGCACCGACGGCTTAGAGAGATACGCCGCGGTACACAACGGAGGACGGCAGCTTTGTCAGTTACGCACCTGGACTCAATCGAGGGCACCCGGAGTTCCGAAGGCAACCGAAAGCCGCCCCAGGACATCCCTGCCGAGCAATCAGTTCTCGGCGGCATGATGCTGTCCAAGGACGCCATCGCCGACGTCGTTGAGATCCTGCGGGGCCAGGACTTCTACCGCCCCGCCCACGAGACCATCTACGAGGCCGTCATTGACCTCTACGGCCGCGGCGAACCTGCCGACGCCGTAACTGTGTCTGACGAGCTGACCAAGCGCGGAGAGATCAACAGGATTGGCGGACCCGCCTACCTGCACGAGCTTATTCAGACCGTGCCCACTGCCGCCAACGCCGGATACTACGCGGAGATCGTTGCCGAACGTGCCGTCCTGCGGCGGCTGGTAAATGCCGGCACCAAGATCGTCCAGCTGGGTTACGGCTCGGACGGCGAAGTGGAAGACCTCGTCAACCAGGCCCAGGCGGAGATTTACGCCGTGGCGGAACGGCGGACGGCTGAGGACTACGTTGTCCTCAAGGACGTCATGGAATCCACGGTGGACGAGATTGAAGCTTCGGGCCACCGCGACGAAGGCATGACGGGCGTGCCCACGGGCTTCTACGAACTGGACGAGCTCACACACGGCCTGCACCCGGGGCAGATGATTGTCATCGCCGCCCGCCCTGCTGTCGGTAAGTCCACGTTCGCCCTGGACTTTGCCCGGTCCGCGGCCATCAAGAACAACCTCGCCACGGTGATGTTCTCCCTGGAAATGGGCCGGAACGAAATCGCCATGCGCCTCCTGTCCGCGGAGGCCACCATCGGCCTCCAGGACCTCCGCAAGGGCACCATCAAGGACGAACAATGGTCCAAGATCGCCACCACCATGGGCCGGATGAACGAGGCCCCGCTGTTCATTGATGACAGCCCCAACATGTCGCTCATGGAAATCCGGGCCAAATGCCGCAGGCTCAAGCAGCAGCACGACCTCAAGCTGGTCATCCTGGACTACCTGCAGCTCATGAGCTCCGGCAAAAAAGTGGAATCCCGCCAGCAGGAAGTCTCGGAGTTCTCCCGTGCCCTGAAGCTGCTGGCCAAGGAACTCCAGGTGCCGGTGATTGCGCTCTCACAGCTGAACCGTGGCTCCGAACAGCGCCAGGACAAGCGGCCCATGGTTTCGGACCTCCGTGAATCAGGCTCGATCGAGCAGGATGCCGACATGGTGATCCTGCTCCACCGCGAGGACGTCTACGACAAGGAGTCGCCGCGCGCCGGCGAAGCTGACATTCTCATCGCCAAGCACCGTAACGGCCCGACCAAGGATATTGTGGTGGCCTTCCAGGGGCATTACTCGCGGTTCGCCAACATGGCGGCCGACGCCGGCGGCGGCTTCTAGCCGGCCGGACTACGAGGTCGCGTGCGCCCCGCCGGCAGGCGCTCCGCCAGCCTGAACTCCGCCAGCTGACAGCAGGTGGTTGGGTAGCCGGTTTCCGGGGGCCCGGCCCCGGATCTCCAGCAGTTCCCGGGCGTGGGCGTGCAGGCGCTTGTCCTCTTCAGAAACCGGAACCCATTGCGGAATGGGCACCGAGTTCCCGGACGCGTCCCTGGCCACCATGACTGTCAGGCAGTACGTGGTCAGGTTCATCTCCCGGCCCTTGGGATCCCCGGACCGGACGTGGACGGCAACATGCATGCCCTTGGTGCCGGTGTACACGAGCCGTGCCTCCACTTCCACCACGTGGCCGATCAACAGCGGCCGGTAGAAACGCACCCCGCCGGAGAACACCGCGACGGTGTCCTTGCCGCAGTACCGGGACGCACACACATAGGCGGCCTCATCGATCCACTTCATGACGATGCCGCCGTGCACCTTGCCGCCCCAGTTCACGTCGGTAGGGGCGGCCATGAACCGGAGGACAACCCGTTCGGCGGTGCCGGCGTCGGTATATTGCTGCGCGTTCATCGCCTGCACGATGTCTTCGCGCACCTTGATCCGGGCCAGGGCGTGGTCGCGCTGCTCAATCTCGTCGGGGGTGGAAGGTTCGAACTGCGGGACCGGCACCGGTTTTCCGTCCGCACCCACGGCCACAAAAATCACCATGCACTGGCTGCGCATGGTGGCGGGGCCGCCCTTCGGGTCGCCCGAGGACACGACGGTGCGGATGTGCATGGAAGAGCGCCCGGTATAGACGATCGTGGCGGTGACTTCGACCATGTCGCCGCTGTTGACCGGGTCCGCAAAGTGGATGTTGCCCACGTAGGCCGTGACGCAGTAGGACTTTGCCCAGCCGACTGCTGCGGCATAGGCGGCCTTGTCCACCCACTCGAGCACGGTTCCGGCGTCCACGGAACCGCTGTGGCCGACGTCCATGGGGGCCGCAAGGAAGCGGAGGGTCACTGAATTGGCGGCAGACTCGCTCATGCTGAGAGTTTACTGACCACCGGGCGCACTAACGGGTCCGGATGACACAAACGCCGCCCCACCCGCCATATGGGGTGGGGCGGCGTGCGTCGCCGGGGTCCGGAATCCTTAGCGGGCCCCGGTGTACACGATGTCCGGCTGGGACGGCATCTCCATGCCCTCACTGATGAAGAAGCCCGGGTGCGGCGGCTGGTTGTACGAGATGTTCTCGCGGGCCGCCGAGAGCCGGTACACGGAATCGTGCATCAGGGTCCGCAGACGGACGTCGGTGGAAGCTGTGGTGGTGTGGATCCGCAGCTCCGTGTTGTCCGACGACGGCCAGGCGATTTCCTCGCGCCAGTCACCCAGGAGGTCGGCCTGGATGGCAGGCGTGCCCTTGGTGCCGTTATTGGATTTGGCGCCCGTGGCTGTCAGCAGCTTGTCGCCGGACTCGGTGTTCCAGTTCCACTTACTGATGGTCGGCACCCCGCTGTACGTGGCGTCGCTTCAACCGGCTCAACCCCGCGGGGGATGGCCGCCATGTCCTGGTCTCCACCGGAAGCGGGTTCAAGGTCTTTGATGCCGGAGTGTGGACCGAAAAACATGGCGATCACGGGCACTCCTACGCCGCCCGGCCGGCACTGACGGACATAGAGTTCCAAGCCAGCAGGTCCGGCCACGCGGTCTTCCATGCCGGCAGGACCGCGCTGTTCAGCGATGGTTCCGGACAGGTCGAAATTTTCGAGCCGTCCGGGCTTGCGTCGCATGCTTGTCTACCGCGACGGACGGATTACCAAAGTGTCAAGCCCCGATGCGTACGGACGCATGGGCAACCAGGCCGGTACGCCCGAATCGCCAGTCGTCCTGTGCGACTACAAGGTGGACAGGGATGCAATCCTTGAGCGGCCCACTCGGGTCTCCCTGGTGAACACCGAGACGGCGGCACTTCGGCTCGTTGAACTTGGCACAAGCCAATCCTAATCATGGCAGGACCCGCGCCCCGCGCTGTTTGTGCAGGGGGCCACCGCCTACGTCACCGAGCCCTCAAGCAGCGCGATCCACGCAGTGGACCTTGGCTCAGGCAAGGTGGCCAAATCCGCTGAACTCCGGCACGTACCCAATGAACTGACCGGAGTTTCCGGTTAATATTCCCCGCTGGGAATACTTCCAGTCACGCATATGACGACGCCGGGCCGGCCACTCGCGTGACCGGCCCGGCGTTGCGGGGTATTGGTGTTCGCTTTAGGCCAGGGCGCTGAGCTTGGAGTTGCTGCGGCCGAACAGTGCCCTGTCCACGGCCACCTTGCCGGCACCGGTCAGGGCAATGGCCAGGGCGCCCGCTGCCAGGAGCAGCACCAGTTCGTAGCCGCCGGTGGCCGCGAAAACGCCCGCGGAGGCGTGCACCAGGAACAGGGCGCCGAGCATGTCCAGGGCGAGCAGGAGTGCGAAGACGCGGGTCAGCACGCCGAGGATCAGGGCGATGCCGCCAACAAGCTCAAGGGTGGCTACTGCCGGGGCTGCCAGTTCGGCTGCCGGGATGCCCATCTTGCTAAACGCGGCCTGCGTGCCGGCAATGGTCCACTCGTTGAACTTCTGCCAGCCGTGGGCTGCAAAGAGGAATCCGGCAATGACGCGGAGGACGGTGAGTGCTGTGGTGGTCAGTGTGGACTGGTTCATGGGGGTTCGCCATTCGGATCGTGGGACGTCACCGCGCGTCGGGAGCAGCGCGGTTGAGGATTCAGTCTTAACCTTGCCCTTTCATTACTTGAAGAGTCAACTAATTATGGCGGCATGTGACGGTTCTCTCCGGTTAGGCTGGCTCCGTGCCAGAATCACGCGCCGCCGCCCGGACTGTTCCCCCCGGCAGGAACTCCCGGGAAATCCTCCGTCTCGCCGTTCCGGCATTTGGCGCGCTCATCGCAGAACCGCTGTTCCTGCTGGCGGATTCGGCCATAGTGGGCCACCTCGGCGTTTCCCAGCTCGCCGGCGTCGGCCTGGCTTCCGCGGTACTCCACACGGCCGTGGGCCTTATGGTGTTCCTCGCGTACTCCACCACCCCGGCAGTGGCCCGGGCTATTGGCGAAGGCAGCCTTTCCAAAGCCCTCGCGGCAGGCCGGGACGGCGTCTGGCTGGCACTGGGGCTGGGCCTGGTCCTCGCCGCGGCCGGGTTCGCCGGCGCCGAGCTCCTGGTCGATCTGATGGGCGCCACGGGCGATGTCCGCCAGTTCGCCGTCGACTATCTCCGCTGGTCCATGCCAGGGCTCGTGGCCATGCTGCTGATTTTCGCCGGCACCGGGGTGCTGCGGGGCCTACAGGACACCCGGACCCCGCTGGCCGTGGCCTCGGCGGGGTTCACCCTGAACATCCTCCTCAACCTGGCGCTGGTTTACGGCATGGGCTGGTCCGTGACCGGCTCGGCTGTGGGCACCAGCATAGCCCAGTGGGCGATGGCCCTGGTGTATCTGGTGATCGTCCGGCGAAATGCGCGCGACCACGGAGTTTCCCTCCGGCCGGACTGGCACGGCGTGCGTTCCATGACCAAGGTGGGTTCGTGGCTCATGCTCCGGACGCTGAGCCTGCGGATTGCGATCCTGGCAACCGTGCTGGTGGTCACAGCCCAGGGGCCGGTGAACCTGGCAGCCCATCAGCTGGCCATGACCATCTTCACCTTCCTGGCATTCGCCCTGGACGCTTTGGCCATCGCCGCCCAGGCCCTGATCGGCAAAGAACTGGGGGCGGCCAATCCCGCCACGGCCCGTGAGCTGACCCGGACCATGATCCGCTGGGGAGCGGGATTCGGCGTGGTCACCGGAGCGCTGCTGGCCGTTGCGGCCCCGTGGGCGGGCGCCTTGTTCACGTCCGACGCCGGTGTCCAGGCCGCGCTGACGCTCGCCCTGTGGGTGCTGGCAGCCGGACAGCCCGTGGCCGGCTATGTGTTTGTGCTGGACGGCGTCCTCATCGGCGCCGGCGACGCCAAGTACCTGGCCATCGCCGGCGTCGTAAACCTCGCGGTGTATCTGCCCCTGCTGGCCGCTGTCCGGATCTCTGGCGTCGACGGAGTAGCTGGGCTCACCTGGCTGTGGGCGGCCTTCTCGCTGGGCTACATGTGCGCCCGGGCGGTGACGCTAGGTTTGCGAGCGAGAGCGGACCGGTGGATGGTCCTTGGTTCGACGTAGTCGGCGTTCAGGCCCGGTCCACAGGCCTGGCCGGCCTTAAGCCGGCCGGTTCGCGTCGAATCGGCTGCGCACTAAACTGGACCCGTGACCCTCCCAGCATCTCCTCCCAATTCTGCTCCCCTGACCGCTCCTGCCGCGGACCTGTGGAAACCGGTGCTCACCAGGGCAGTCCTTGCCCTCGCTTTCGGCGCGATGACAGTTTTCTGGGCGTCGCCGTCGGCCTCTGAAATGGGCTGGGCGGGCGGGCTGTACCTGCTCGCTGTGGGCGTGACCCTGCTCCGCGGAATTGGGAAGTTCGGCCTTGACGCCAAAACGCCTGCCGGCAAGGTCCTGGCCGCGGCCGGGGCCATCATGACCGGAGCCGGTGTGGCGGTTGTGTTCCTGGGCAGTGAACTGGTCTTCGGTGTCCTGGCGGCCCTGGGCCTGGGACTCCTGGGGGCGGCGGAACTCTACCTCGGAATCCTTTTCCGCGGCCGCAGCGTCCTGGCGCGCGACTGGCTGGCCTCGGGTGTCATCGGCCTGGGAACTGCCGTGGCGCTGCCCTTCTTCATTAGCCTCGGAGCGCACGCCCTGCTCGGCGTTGCGGGCGGCGGGGCGATCATTTCCGGCGTCCTCTGGATCCTGGCCGCCCTGACGCTGCGGCACGATGCGCGGACCGTTTCCAGCGAGGCCGTAAACTAGTAGGGAACGGTTCTACTTCGTGTAGAACAATGGCTTTACTTAAGCTGCCCGGCCCCGGCCGCGCTGCATGGGAGGAAACACCTTGGCACAACGGAAACCAGGAGAACCGCGCGAGCTGCGGACCTCGGTCAAGGGACCCCTCATGTTCTCCGCATTCTGGGCTGTCCTGGCCTTTTTTGCCGTGCTCATTTTCGCCTCCGGCGGCAGCTCCCGGACGCCGCGCTTCGACCTCGCCCTCACGGGGGCCGGAATAGCGTTCATCGTGACGCTGGTCATCGCGGCGATGCTCTCGATGAGCCACAAGGAAAATGCAGACCACCTCGGCAAGGGGTCCGGCGTCAATCTGAGTTCCAAGAGGTCCTCCGGGCACGGCGGATATTCAGCCCGGCCGGAGGCAGGACGCCCCGACGCCCAGGCTCCCGACGCCCCGGATTCCGCGCCCGGGGACTCCCGCTAGATCCTCCGGACCGGTTTCGCGTTTCCCCGGCGCTGGTTCCCCGCACCACTTCCCCCGGCACCACTTCCCCCTGCGCCAAACTTCCCCCTGGGCCAAACTTCCGCAGATCGCTCCTATGAGGCGGCTTTCCGCGCGCGGTAGGCGGCCACGTGGGCCCGGTTTGCGCAGTTTCCAGTGTCGCAATAGCGCTTGGACCGGTTCCGGCTAAGGTCCAGCACCACGGCATCACAATCCTCTGCCGCGCACACCAGCATCCGGTCCATTTCCTTGCTTCGGATCACGTCCACGAGTGCCATGGCAGCCTCGGTTCCCATTCTGTCCGCCAGCGGAGCGTCCCGGGTGGTGGCGTGCAGGTGCCAGTCCCATTCGTCGTGCTTGATCAGCTGCGGAAGTGCATTTGCGTCGCGGAGCAGGCGGTTCACCGTATCGACGGCGGAGTCCTCGTCCATGGTCCACAGCTCAGTAAGCTGGCTCCGCAGTTTGTGGACGCTGGCCAGTTCGGCCGCGTCCCGCGATCGTGCGCCCGAGAAGCCTTCCGTCTCGAGGAAGCGGTCCAGGTCCGCCATAGTGGCCAGATGCTCCTCGCCGTTTGCCGCGCTGTTGATCAGCCCCACCACGGTGCGAAGGGCAACTTCAGTGTCAGGGGCAAAAACCATCTTGACTCCTTACAGGGTCCGGGCGTAATGTCATGACCATTACCCCACTTTACTCCTGACAGGAGGCAGCCGTGCCTGCCGTAAGCAAACGCGCCGAAGCGTCCGTCCAGGGCGCCGCTTCCCGGCAGGGCTTCGCCCGCCGGTCCGCTGCAGGCTTCATGGCGTCCGGGCTCGGCGTGGCGCTGTTTTCCTCGGCGGTCTTCGGCCTTTCCGGATCCTTCGCCAAATCCCTGCTCGAAACCGGCTGGACACCCGGCGCGGCGGTGACCGCCCGCCTCACCGGTGCGGCCATAATCCTCGCCATCCCTGCGATTCCTGCCTTGCGCGGCCGCTGGAGCCAATTGAAGAACAACTGGCTGACTATCCTGCTCTTCGGCCTCATCGGTGTGGCGGCGTGCCAGCTCTTCTACTTCAACGCCGTCGAGCGCCTGTCCGTCGGCGTTGCCCTGCTGCTGGAATACCTGGCCCCGGTAATCATCGTCCTCTGGCTCTGGGCCGCGAGCCGCAGGCGTCCCCGGCCGCTCACCATTGCCGGAACGCTGCTTTCGCTCGGCGGACTCGTCCTGGTGCTCGACCTGACAGGTGCCGTGAAGATCGATTTCGTCGGCGTCCTGTGGGGAATCGCCGCCGCGGTCTGCCTGGCGATCTACTTCTTTATCACCGCCAAGGAAAATGACACCCTGCCGCCGATCGTCCTGGCGTCCGGCGGGCTGATGGTGGGTGCCGCAGTGATGTGGCTGGCGGCCGCCACGGGGCTCCTGCCCATGGCGTTCAGCACCACGGACACCAAACTGGGACCATGGGTCACTCCATGGTGGGTCTCGCTGGGCGGACTGATTGTGCTGGCCACGGTGCTGGCCTATGTTTCCGGCATTGTGGCCGCCCGCGCACTTGGTTCAAAGGTGGCATCCTTTGTGTCGCTCACCGAGGTGCTCTTCGCCGTCATCTGGGCGTGGCTCCTGCTCGGCGAACTGCCCGGTCCCGTCCAGTTGCTCGGCGGGGTGCTGATTGTGGGCGGCGTGGTGCTGGTCCGGGTGGACGAGCTTCGCGGCGCCGGCATTCCGGCAGTGCCGGTGCGGGCGCAGCTGGACCATGCCAACGACGTCGAGCCCGTTCCCTAAGCGGACGCACGATTCCCGTATAACCGGTTGACACGCGGATGCCCCGGACGCATGGTTGCGTCCGGGGCATCCGGCAGGAAACGGTGGTTTCCCGAAGTCCGTCCCTGGCGGGCAGGCGGCGTTCCTAGCGGGAAGCCTCTTCCTGCTGGGCGGCGTTCTTGGTTGCCTGCTTGCCGGCTTCCTCCAGCGCCTGCGCCACCTTGGCCAGCGCCGTCACGTGCGAACCGGACCATTCGCTGCGGAACTTCTCCGCGTCCGGGCCCTTCCAGTCCGTGCCGTTGAGAGCCTTCGTCAGCAGCGACTTCTGCTTCTCAAGCTCCGACGAACCAGCCTGAAGCTTGTTCCGAGCGCCTTGAGCTGAACAATGTCTGCACCCCAAATAGCCATTAGTTTTCTCCTTCAGTCAACGGATCCGATCCGATCGGCATCCCCAGCGGCCCCCGGCTCATCCGGAAGATCCATTACCTAGAAACTATCCCGCGACCCGACGTTCCGTCGATGGGCACCGCTCCCCATGCACCGCTGCCTTGCAAGGACGGCAGGACAGTTGCAGGGTGTCGGTGACCGGACGGGCTTCGAGCCTCGATCCCAGGCGGTCCAGAGCCTAGCATGGGAATATGTGCCGCAACATTAGGACCCTGCATAATTTTGAGCCCCATGCCACGACGGCCGAGGTGGAAGCCGCTGCACTGCAGTACGTGCGCAAAATCAGCGGCAGCACCAAGCCGTCCAAGGCCAACGAGGAGGCGTTCAACCGCGCCGTGCATGAGATTGCCCATGCCACCCAGCATCTGCTCGATTCGTTGGTGACGCATGCCCCGGCCAAGGACCGGGACGAGGAAGCAGCCAAGGCCCGGGCGAAGGCCGCCGTCCGGTTCGGCGCCGCTTAGGCCGCTCGGCTAGCGGGGGCAGGCTTGCCGAAGCTTCGCAGCCGCAGCGAATTGGCAACCACCAGCACCGAACTCGCGGCCATGGCAGCGCCGGCGATCATGGGGTTCAGCAACCCGAGCGCCGCCACCGGAATTCCGACCGCGTTGTAAAAGAAGGCCCAGAACAGGTTGGTCTTGATGGTGGCCAGCGTGCGCCGGGACAGCTCGATGGCCTGGGCCACCTGCCCCAGGTCGTTGCCCATCACGGTCAGGTCCGCGGCCTCGATGGCAACATCCGTGCCCGACCCCATGGCGATGCCAAGATCGGCCTGGGCCAGGGCGGCCGCGTCATTCACGCCGTCGCCCGCCATGGCCACCGTGGCGCCGCCTGCCTGTAGTTTCCGGACTGCCTCCACCTTGCCTTCCGGCAATACGCCGGCGAACACGTCTTCCGGCGCAATGCCGACGGCGGCGGCCACCTGCGCGGCCACCGCGGCGTTGTCCCCGGTCAGGAGGATCGGCCGGAGGCCAAGCTGCTTCAGCCGCGAAATCGCGGCAGCCGAACCCGGCTTGAGGGTGTCCCGCAGCGAGACGATGCCTGCCGGCGCGCCGTCCACGGCAACCCAGATCGCGGTGGCACCGGATTCTTCGGCGGACTGGAGCGCCTGCTCCTGTTCCGGCGTGACATTTATGCCGTTTTCCCGCAGCCAGCCCGTCCGTCCGGCGAGGACGTACCGGCCGGCGACGTGTCCGGAAACTCCGCCGCCCGGCGCGGAACGGAACTGTTCGACGGCGGGAAGCCGCCCGCCGTCGTCGTTCCGGCGCTCTGAGGCCAGTGCGGCGGCCGCAATGGCGTGGGCGATGGGGTGTTCCGAACCGGCCTCAACAGCCCCGGCGAGCCGCAGCACGTCGGCGCCGGCGTGCGTGCCGAAGGCCCTGGTGCTGTCCACGGCAAGGCGTCCGGTAGTCACGGTGCCGGTCTTGTCCAGCAGGATGGTGTCCACGGTGCGGGTGTCTTCAAGGACCTGCGGTCCCTTGATCAGGATGCCGAGTTGGGCACCGCGGCCCGTGCCAGTGAGGAGGCCTACAGGAGTGGCCAGTCCCAGGGCGCAGGGACAGGCGATGACCAGCACCGCCACGGCGGCGGTGAATGCCGCCCGGATTTCAACAGGATCAATCACCGGGCCGCTGACGATGATCCAGAGTGCGAAAGTGACAACGGCGATCGCGAGGACAATCGGAACGAACACCGCGCTGATGCGGTCCGCGAGGCGGGCGATGGGAGCCTTGCCGGTCTGCGCCTGGGAAACCAGCCGGGCCATCTGGGCCAACGTGGTTTCGGAGCCGACCCGGGTGGCGCGCACCAGGAGGCGGCCGGAAGTGTTGATGGTGGCGCCAATGACAAAGCTGTCCGGACCCACCTCAACGGGGACCGATTCGCCAGTGACCAGGGAGGCGTCAACGGCCGATGCGCCGTCGATCACCACGCCGTCCGTGGCGATCTTCTCCCCGGGGCGGACCACCATAATGTCGCCAATCGCCAGCTGATCGGCTGGAATCCTTACCTCTGTTCCGCCGGACAGCACGGTGGCAGCCTTTGCGCCCAGACCAAGCAGCGCCTTCAGGGCGTCGCCTGCCTTCTGCTTGGCGTTGGCCTCAAGGTAGCGGCCCAGTAGCAGGAACGTGGTGACCACCGCGGCCACTTCGAAGTAGAGGCCCCCGCTGCCCATCTCCATGCCGGGGTGTTGGGTCATGCGCGGATCGGCGAACAACTGCCAGGCCGAGAACAGATACGCGGCAATCACGCCGATGGAAACCAAAGTGTCCATCGTCGAGGCGAAGTGCCGGGCGTTGATGGCCGCGGCCCGGTGGAACGGCCAGGCCGCCCAGGTGACCACCGGCAAGGCAAGAACCCCCGCCACCCAGCCCCAGTCGGGGAACTGGAAGGAGGGAAGCATCGAAATTGCGAACACCGGGACGGTCAGAATGGCAGCGACGATGAGCCTGGGGCGCAACTTGGCCGCGGCGCCACCGGGGACATGCTCTGCATGCTCGCTCGTACCTCGCTCAGACGCATGCTGCCGCATGCCCCCCGCGTCGCCGCTGGTGGGCAGCTCTCCGGAACCCGTGGCTGAGCCGGTCGAAGTCTCAGCGTCACCACCCTGGCCCGGATAGCGGGGAGGGCGGACCCTGGCCTTATAGCCTGCCGCTTCCACGGTGGCGGTGATCTGTTCGTCAGTGATGCCTGCCGGGACCGTGACCTGGGCCGACTCCAGGGGCAGGTTTACCGAGGCTTCAACGCCCTGAAGCTTTCCGAGTTTCCGTTCCACCCGGCCCACGCACGAAGCGCACGTCATGCCTTCGATATCGAGTTCAATGACCCGGCTTCCCGGCTGGTGCAGCAGTTGCTCGTTACTCACAGAGTGTCCTTAATGTGCGTGTCAGTCGTGCGGGTCTGGCTGTCCGCGCCTGTGGAGGGCGGGCGGACGCGTTCAGGCTTCGTTGGCCACCACCAGGTATCCGGCCTCAGCCACTGCTTCTCCGATCTCGGAGCGGGAAAGCGTCTTGTCTGACGTGATGGTGACGGTGGAAATGCCGCCGGCGTTGAGGTCGACGTCGACCGTTTCCACGCCGTCCAGGGTCTCGAGTTCTTCTGTGACGGAGGACACGCAGTGTCCGCAGGTCATGCCGGACACGTTAACTGTGGTGGATACGGGGCTCATGGTTGTGCTCCTGATCTTCGGCGTTGCCGATGTTGCCGGTGGTGCCAGATTGACCCGGTTGGATCATCCGAATGGTGGGGTGCGTGGGATTGCCGCTACCGCAGCAGGCGCCCGATGGCATCGGTAGCCTCTTTGACTTTGAAATCAATGGTTTCCGCACGGAGTGCCAGGTCGGGTTCAGAGGCGGCCCCGACGACACAATGGCCGATGTGCTCCTCCACCAGGCCCAGGCTTACAGCGTGGAGGGCTTTGTTTACGGCGGCGACCTGGGTGAGGATGTCGATGCAGTACTTGTCCTCGTCCACCATCCGTGCAATGCCGCGCACCTGGCCTTCGATGCGTTTGAGCCTGCGCAGGTATGCGTCCTTGTTCGAGGTGTAGCCGTGCCGGGGAGCGGTTTCGGCGTCCTCGGCCACGGGAGCGTCTGTTGGCGAATCCATACCCCAAACCTATACCCCTAAGGGGTATAAAACAAGTACCCCTAGGGGGTATCTGCGTTGCGCCTGTTACCGTTCCCCAGGCTGCCCCCGGGAAGGAGGCCCGGGCCTGACGCTGCCCATGCCGAGCAGGGACGTGGCCGCGACGGCCGCGGCGAGGACTCCGAGCCCCAGCGGCAGCGCGGAAGCTGAGGCCACGGCACCCACCAGGAGGGGGCCGCCGGCATCGCCCAGTTCCCGTCCCAGCTCGGCTGATCCCATGGTCCGGCCCAGCCGCTCAGGCGGCGTGGTGGCAGCCAGGTGCGCGAAGCCCAGCGGTGTCGCCGTGCCTATCCCCACACCGATCGCCGCCGCCGCGCCGAAAATGGTGGCGGGGCCGGGAAACAGCGCCACGCAGGTGATTCCGGCCGCCGTCAGCAGTAAACCGGCCGTCATGCCGGGCCCGTCCTGGATCCTGCCCCGATCACGCAGGCGGCCGATCCAGGGTTGGGTCGCAGCAGATGCGAGTGCGAGCAGGCTGACGGCGGCCACTGCCGCCACGGGATCCAGGCCGTGCCCGGTGGCCAGCGCGGGGAGGAAGCCGATTGCCGTGCCCAAGGCTCCGGTGGCAGCTGCCAGGACGAGCGTAGGAACGAGGAAGCTGCGGTGAGTCACTTGGCGGGAAAGGTCCAGCAACGTGTAGCGGGGCCGTGGCAAGGGGGCCAGCCGCGGCAGGGCCACCATGGCCCACACTGCTGTGGCTGCCGCGAGGATGCCCAGGGTGGCAAAGAGGAGGCCGAAGCCGCCGAGGAAGATCAGCGCCGCACCGATCAGGGGACCGCCAACGTAGCCCAGGCTCTTCCACGAACCGTAGCGCCCAAAATAGGTGCCTGCGTTGGGGCCCGCGAGCCGCGCCACCATCGCCGACGACGCCGGTGAAAACGCAGAGGCGGCCGCACCTTGGCCTACCCTGGCAAGGCCGAGCATCAGGGGGTTCGCGCCCCACAGCCCGATTAGCGACATCAGGGCAAAGGCGAGGAGCCCCGCCACCACCACCGGCTTGGCGCCTATACGGTCACTGAGCGCTCCGAATACCGGCTTCAGCACCACCTCGGCAAGGTCGTATACAGCCAGCAGGATGCCCAGATTCAGCAGGCTCAGTCCGATGTCACCACTGTGGGCACCCATTCCTGCCGCGATGCTGTGCGCGCCGAAGGCTGTAACAAAGCCTGCTGCGTAGAGCGGCGCGGTGACCGCAGCGGTCGCGGCGGGGATTGGCGCTGTGGTCACGGAATTCGCTCCTGACGTGCGGCCGGACATTAAAAAGCTCCGGAGTGCGTTATTGGGGGATACGCACTCCGGAGCAGCTTATGGGGCAGGTTCAACTTCTTCCTGCGAGTACCAGCTTACTTGGCGGTCGCAGTGAGCGCCACCACCTCGAATAATTACTTTCACTTTACTTTCACAGGGTCTTTCGGCCCTCTTTTCACAGTGTTAATTCATAGCGTCGTTTATGCACAATGCCGTTGATTACAACGTCCCGCGGGGGCCCAGACTGAGCTGGGTGGCATGGAAGTCGAAATGCTCGATGGGGTAGGCGTAGACATCTGCCAGCGACATCCACGGCGCGAAGAACGGATCCCAGCGGTCAGGAAAGGACATGCCGCGGGCCATCGCCGTGGCCGACTCACGGCCCATCCGCCGCTCCAGGGAGCGCGTCACCCGCCGGAGCTTCGCCGCCATCCGCTTACGGTTGAACACGCGGGCCGCAGCCTTGGAGCCCAGGTAATTGACGACGTCGAACGGTGCGGTTCCGGCGTTTAGCAGCCGCGCAAACCCGCGGCTGAACGGAGCTGGCAGGACCCCGAACAAGCGGACCAGGGGAAGCAGGGCCTGCACCACCATGTAGCCGAAAACCATATGGAACAGGAGTTCCTCGTTGGTCCAGCGGGTGCCCGAGCTGCGGCGGCGCAGATCGGAATCGGATGCGTCCGCCAGCCATCGCTCAAGTTCCCTGAGGTTGCGCTCGTAACCGTGCTGGACAGTCCCGGGAGCCGCGCTCACCCGGACGTATCCCGGTGGGCGCCCATGTGGGCCGGTACCACCAGGACGGGCCGGTCCTGGTGATGGGTCAGCCATGCGGCCACAGAACCGTTGAGGGCTGCCGAGAGCCGGTGCCCCAGCCCGCGCTCCGGCGTCCCCACGATGATCATGGAAGCATTTGCCTCCGCTGCCACGCGGCCCAGGGCGCGGGCAGGGTCTCCAGCCAGTATCCGCAGCGTCCACTCCACCGACTTCGCATCGCAGGCAGCGCCCACGAGGCCGCGGAGCTCTTGGCTCACGGCGCGGACATCGGCGTCGTCCTTGTCCGGGTGCAGGGACAGCCGGTGCGCCGACCGGGCCGGATCCCACTCGACGAGGTAGCTCGCCTCGTCCACGTAGGCGCACAGCAGGGGGGCGCCCAACTTTTGTGCGAGGCCGGTGGCCGACTGCAGCACTTCGGCGTGCTGGCCCGGCAGTACGCCGACCACCAGGGGAGGCGGTCCGCTGAAGCGCTCTGGAGACATACTCCATTGTGACCCTGGGGGCATCCCTTGAACAGCATCCCCGGCCGCCGGGTCACCGGACGGTTCCCGGTCCGGGCCGCCTCAGTCCGGGCGGTCTTAGTCCGGCTCGTCCTCGTCCGCAGCCTCCCGCGCCGGCTTGGGGCGGCGCCAGGTGAGCGTTACCGTGAAGTTGGAGCTGGTGCTGGCCGCGGCAATGAAGGCGCCGGCCTCGGCATGCAGGTCCAGGCCGAACTTGACCGAGACCTCGTCCGGTTTGTCGGGAAGGCTTGTGAGCTCATCAATGACGCCTTGGACCGCCGGCCGGATGTTGCTGAGGGCGCGCTCAAAGGTCTGCTGTGCCCGGGCGAAAACGCTGCTCTGTCCGCCGCCGCGCGTCACCAGCCCGCCGGTGTTGTCTGAAACTTCCAGGAGCACGGTTCCGCCGTCGTTCGTCGGAAATTCCACCAGGCGCGTCATCTCTCGTCCTTCCAATTCTGTCTGAGGGCCAGTCCCAGGAAAATCAGACCGCCGGCGGCGACTGTTGCGTTCTGCACCATTAGCACCAGCGCCCTGGCCGACAGGTCATCGCCCGGGAGCCACATCAGCGGCAGCGTGGCAAGGCAGACCAGGAGAAGCCAGCCGGCCAGGGCCGGTGTGTTGGCAGCGCGGATGGCCAGAATGCCTGCCCATGCGCCGAAAAGTGCTTGGAACAACGTGGCGGCCGTTGCAGCCCATAGAAGGTCCGATTCCACGCCCACCACGCCAAGCAGCGCACCGGCTCCGGCCGCTACCGCCAGCGTCACGCGCCCCCTTTCGGTCCGATCAGGCAGGCCGGCGAGCAGGAGCAGGAGGTAACCCGCTGGCGCCAGTATTGCGTAGACGAAACGCACGCTGACTTCCCCGCCGGAATACCACCAGTCCATGTCGACCCATTTGAGGTAGGCGAAGAAGACTGCCAGGAGTGCCCCGGCCAGGGCCAGGACAATCCCGCCGGCCGCAAGGAACCTGGAATCCAATGCCGCCGGCGCGGGCCTCGACTGTGGTGCCGGTGCAGGGCCGGCTGCGCTGCCCGGGGCCGGTGCAGCCTGGCGGGCGGTCCGCTGGGCTGTTTTCTCCGCGGCCCGTAAAGCGTCGTTTTCGCGGCGCAGTTCGTTGCGCGCCTTCGTCGCCAGTCCGGCCGGATCTGACGCGGCGGGATCCAGGGCATACAGTTCCGCCGCCACGTCCACAACGGCCTGCCAGTTTCGGCTGCCTGCGTGATACTCCATCTCACCCTGCAGGTCGGCTGTCCGCTGCCGTTTGGCGCATTCCCGGGCCCGGGCGGCGGCGTCGGGGAAGTCGGGATCCTCCTGCACTGCGGCGTAACCGTCGGCAGCGGCCGTCCAATCTCCGGCGTCTTCGGCTTCCCTGGCGTGGCGGTACGCCTCGGAATGTTCCAGGTGCTGCGCAGCGGAAGCGCGGAGCAGGGCCGCGTCGCGGTAACTGCCGTCAAGCGTCAGCAGGTCATCGAACAACTCGATGGCCACCGGATAATGCTTGGTCCTGAGTTCCGCGCAGGCCTGCACGTACAGCGCGCGGAGCTCCGCCTGCCGGATCCGGGCACTGGACGGCTCCGCTGATCCGGCCGTGCTGTTTGCGGAGGTGCCCGTGGCCGGCTCCTTCGCTGCGGCCTTTTCCCCCACGGCGGGGCGGGGTGGTGCCTTTAAGTTGAACAGGGCTGTGTCGCCGCCCCTGACGTACAGCGCCGGCGTCACCCATTCCAGGGGTCCGTCAGGGCTTCCCATGACCGAGATCCGCCCGACGCGGGCGGCCTCGTCCACGCCGCGTCCGTTGGCGATCGCGGCATAGAAGCCCTGGGCAAAGGCGATCGCGGCGCCGTCGCTGATGGCGAACTGCATCGCTGCCACCGCACTGATGCCGCTGCGGACCAGGGTGGAAGCTGTGCCGGAGAAGAGATCCTCCCGGCCGGTTTCGCCGGAGGAGCAGGAATTCAGGACCACCAGGCGAGGGCGGGGTACGGCAACACTCAGCAGGGCCATCAGGCGGATGGCCCGCACCATCGAGGCCCGGCCGTCGGCCCCCACCAGGGCAACCCGGCCTTCATCGTTCCTGGCGTCGTAGTCACCGTGGCCGATGAAATGGACTGCGTGCCAGGGTCCGTCCAGCAGCATCGACTGGATCTCGTCCCACGCACCGCCCGGCGCCCACACGAGTTCAATCCTGCCTTCGGAAACCGGGCCCGCCAAGGCCGCCGCAAGATGGTCGCGTTCCGCTTCGACGTCCAGCGGCGGAAGGTCGCGCGGGGAGGCTATGAGGCCAAGGATCCTCAGCGGAGGGACGATTTCCAGCGGGTTCAGGTGATAGTCCGGTGCGGGAATATGGCGGAGCAGCGGCTCCGTCTGGCATAGGTAGCTTTCGGTTTCCGGATCAAACAACATTTCCCACGGCATCGCCGCCAGTTCAGGAGCAGCGAGCCGCAGCACCACCCTCAGCTGCTGGCCGCTGTGCTGGGCGGCGCCCAGGCTGGCCCGGTAAGTTCCATAGACCTCACGGGTAAACAGGGCCTGGAAGAGTTCCTGCCCCACTCCCCGCACTGGCAGCTCTGCCACCGGCGTGGTGCGCCGGGCAGCCACGGCGGAAGCCAGGACGGTGGACTCCAATTCGGTGCGGCGTGCCAGGATCCGGTCCACGTCCAGCCTGAACACCCCCGACGCGTTTCCCCCGGCCGGCGCCTGAACCACGCGCACTGTGTACTCGCCCCGCTCGGAGCCTGATGCAAGTTCGAGTTCTATGTCACCGTCCATGGCAACCTTCTCAGCGCAGTGCGGCATCCCCACAGCGGACGTTCGGTTCCGGTCGTTCGGTGCCGGTTGTTCCGGTGCCGGACAGCCCTACAAGACAAGATTGGCGCAGCGGGACTGCCGGCACAAGGGGTGCGCGGCTGCGTGTCCGGGGAGGCGGGCGCCACGGCCGTTGGGCCCTTGTACACCCCTTTGCCGCGGAATAACGTTGAGGCATAGGGAGAGGTGGTCCACGGTGGAAATCTACATGTGGTGGCTTGATCTGGACTTGGCCAGCAAGGAGTGGCTGCGCGAGAACCTGCGGATGGAGGAATTGCCGTTGCCTGTGCTGCAGGGGATTGCCGAGGCCGGCGGCCCGCACCCTGACACCGCAACCGGAGTCCTCACGAACGCGGATTGGGACTTCATCGAGACCCAGTCTGAATTCGTGGACTGACCGCCAGCACGCATAAACCCGCGTCAAAACCATTGCAGCCTCCGGGCGGGAGTGGTTGCATGGGGTGCATGGCCACCGAAGAGAGTTATGTCCTAGCGATCGGAACCAAAAAAGGGCTGTGGCTGGCGACCAGCCACGACCGGCAGGCATGGTCCATGTCCGGCCCGCATTTTCTGATGAGCGAAGTCCCCAGCATCGGCATCGACACCCGCAACGGGCGTACCCGGATCATGGTGGGCGTCCGCTCCGAGCACTGGGGACCCACCGTTGCGCATTCGGATGACCTCGGTGCCACCTGGACCGAGCCGGAGCAGGGTGCCATCAAGTTCCCGGAGGGCACTGACGCCGCGGTGGAACGCATCTGGCAGATCTACCCCGACGCCGAAGCCCGCCCCGGCGTGGTCTGGGCCGGCGCCGAGCCCATTTCCGTGTGGAAATCGACCGACGGCGGCGAACACTTCGAACTCAACCGCGGGCTCTGGGACCATCCGCACCGCAGCGAATGGGGTGCCGGGTACGGCGGCGCGGCCGCACACTCGATCGTGGTTAATCCCTCCGGGGAGAACGTGCACGTCGCGATGAGCACGGGCGGCGTGTACCGGTCGCTCGACGGCGGAACCTCCTGGGAGCCCCGGAACAGGGGTATTTCGGCGTACTTCATGCCGGATCCCAACCCCGAGTTCGGCCAGTGCGTGCACAAGATCGCCGCGGATGCCGCCGTCGAGGGCCGCCTTTACGCGCAGAACCACCACGGCGTGTACCGCACCGATGACAACGGCGAGACCTGGGAGTCGATCGCGGAAGGCCTTCCGGCAGATTTTGGGTTTGTGATGCTGACGCATCCGCGGCGGGCAGGCACCGCGTGGGTGGTCCCGCTCAAAGCCGACGGCGAACGCATCCCGCCGGATGCCAAGCTGGCCGTGCACCGGACGGACGATGCCGGGAAGACGTGGAAGCGCCTTGATTCCGGGCTGCCGCAGGGCGAATACAACGCGGTGCTCCGTGACGCTGCCTCGGTGGATTCCGCGGAACCGGCCGGGGTGCACTTCGGAACGCGCGGTGGCTCGGTCTACGCCAGCCCGGACGAGGGCGAGCACTTCACCGAAGTGGCGTCACATCTGCCGGACGTCCTGTGTGTCCGCGCGGCCGTGGTGTCCGCGGCCCTGGTGCCTGGCGCCCCGGTACCCGCTTAAGGGTCCGTTGTGGCTGACATCAGCGTGGTGCTTCCCAGCATCCTCCAGCCGCTCGCCGGCGGGCAGTCCATCTTGACTACGCCCGCCGACGGGGCGGTGACTGTGGGGATCTTGCTGGACTCGCTGGCCGGTGATTATCCGGTCCTTGCGAGGCGGTTGAGAGATGAAACCGGTGCCCTGCGCCGTTACGTGAATATTTACGTGAACGGGGACGAGGTCCGGCGCTTGCGGGGATTGGAAACTGAAGTGGCTGCCGGCCAGGAAGTGGTGATCATCCAGTCCGTGGCGGGCGGCTGAAGGGCTCAGGCTACTCGCCAAACGCTGCATTCATCCGTATTGATTGCTTTGCGCATCCCGGTCTGACGGTCCATGATCCACACGACGCCGATGCCCGGCGCAGTTTCCTGCACGCGGCCCCGGCGGATCACCACGTCGTCATAGCTGGGGCCCACGGACAGGCGGGCTTCAATCTCGTCGCCGCGGTGCAACTGGTCCAGGGCACGAACACGGGTTACATGGGTTTTGGCTTCCTTCAACATGGCGGGGCCTCCTGAGCTGGAGCTTGTGCTGTTGCCTGCAATTGCCGGCACATCCAGTGTCCTGCGCCATTGTTGCCGCCGCGTTTCATGCCGGTAATGGGCGCGTTAGTTTTCCGCGCCCACCCTGTTTCCGCCCGGAAAGCACCCACCGGCACCTATCCGCCGATGCTAGATCCGCCTGTGCTATATCCGCCGGTCGGCGGGGTGCTGGATCCTGAACCAGCGGTAGCCGTAGCGCTCCAGCTCCAGGTCGAAGCCGCCGTCGTCCGCCAGCGGAACGTTGTCGCCGTCGAGCAGGTCCAGCAGGACGGCCCCCGCGAAGTTCTCCGCAGGATCTTCCGGGGACGAGACTTTTGCCGTGACGGACGCGGGCTGTGCGGCCATGTTGTGTGCCAGGACCAGTGTGGAACCGGCGCGGGTGCAGCTGTGCAGGAGCACGCCGGGATGGGGCTGCTTAATGAGTTCGAAGTCGCCCCAGGCCAGCTCCGGGCTTTCGCGGTAGCTTCGGATGAGCGCCGCGATGAAATTCCACAACGAGTCGGGGTCCCGCTTGGCGTGGGCAGCGTTGATGTTCTTCGGCCCGAAGTAGCCGTCAACCACCTGGGCCACCAGCTTGTCCGCCGGCGCCGTGGAGAATCCGCCGTTAGCCGTGTCATTCCATTGCATGGGGGAGCGCACCGCGGAGCGGCCCTTGGCACGCAGATCCTCACCCATCCCGATCTCCTCACCGTAGAACAGGACCGGTGTTCCCGGGAGGGAAAACATCAGGGAATAGACCATGCGGATCCGGGCGGGATCGCCGTCGAGCATCGTCGGCAGGCGGCGCCGCAGCCCCCGGCCGTACATCTGCATGTCCGGGTCCGGCCCGAAGGCCGCGAAGACCTCGGCCCTTTCCTCGTCCGTGAGCTTGTCCAGCGTCAGCTCATCGTGGTTGCGGACGAACATGGCCCACTGGTTGTCAGGATGGATCGCCGGCCTGCCGGCGAGGCTCTTGGCCAGCGGGCGGGCGTCCTCCCTGGCCAGGGACAGGTACAGGTTTTGCATGCTCAGGAAGTCGAACTGCATGTTCAGCTCATTGCCGTCCGGGCCGCCGAAGTATTTCAGCTGGTCCTTATAGGGAAGGTTTACTTCGCCGAGGAGAACGGCACTCCCGTTCCGCCTGTTGACGAAGCTGCGAAGCGCCGCCAGGTAGTCGTGCGGATCGATCTTCGCCGCGTCCTCCTTGGACACGCCCTGCAGCTCCAGGAAGAACGGCACGGCATCCAGCCGGAAACCGTCCAGCCCCAGCTGCAGCCAGAAGCCCATCGACTTGGCGATCTCGTCCCGGACCTTCGGGTTGGCGACGTTCAGGTCCGGCTGATGCTTGGCGAACATGTGCAGATACCACTCGCCGGTGGCCTTGTCCTGGGTCCAGATGGACGTTTCCTCGCCGGGAAACACCACCTGCTCCGACGTGTCCGGGGGAGTGTCCTTCCGCCACACGTAGTAGTCGCGGTAGGGGTTGTCCACGGACTTCCGGGATTCCCTGAACCAGGGGTGTTTGTCCGAGGTGTGGTTGATGACAAAGTCCGCGATCACCCGCATTCCCCGGTCCTTGGCCGTCCGGACAAACTCCACCACATCGCCCATGGTGCCGAGGCGCGGGTCCACTCCGTACATGTCGGTGATGTCGTAACCGTCGTCCCGGTCCGGCGAGGGGTAGAACGGCATGAGCCAGATGCACGTGACCCCCAGGGCCGCCAAGTAGTCCACGCGCTGGATCAGGCCGCCGAAATCCCCGGTGCCGTCGCCGTCGTCGTCGAAAAAGGTTTCCGGGTCCAGGCAGTAGATCACGGCGTTCTTCCACCACAGATCGGACGTCTCCGCAATCCTCATGCCGTCACCTCCCGGATCGCACTGCCGGCCTGCAGCCGGGGCAGCACGCTTTCGCCGAACGCCTCGATGAAGGGTTTCTGCTCCTGGCCGACGAAGTGCAGGTAGAGCTCATCGAAGCCCAGGTCCGCATACTCCTGCAGCCATGTGGCGTGCTGGTCCAGGCTGGCGGAAATGTTGACGGCCTTCCGGACCTGGTCCTCGCCGACGTCGGTGCTGACGCCGTCGAAGTGGGCCGCGGTGGGCAGGTCCCAGGGTATGGGCGGGGCGAAAACGTTGGACCGCCACTGGTCCAGGGCAATTGAAACCGCATCCTCCTGCCGCGGCGCCCAGGACAGGTGGATCTGCAGCACGGCCTTCCCCCGGCCGCCGTTGTCCCGGTAGACGTCGAGCATCTCTTTCAGCTTCGCGTGCGGCTGGTTCACCGTGACCAGGCCGTCAGCCCAGGTGGCGGCGCGCCGGGCGGTCTGCACGCTGATCGCCGGCGCGATCAGCGGCGGCTTGGTCGCGGGGACGTCCCAGATGCGGGCCTGCTCCACCGTGACCAGGCCGTGGTGCGTCACCTCCTCGCCGTTGTGCAGGCGGCGGATGATGTCAATGCACTCCTCCAAGCGCTGCTGGCGTGTTTCCTTGGCCGGCCACGCATCGCCAGTAATGTGCTCGTTCATGTTCTCGCCGCTTCCCGGTGCCATCCAGAACCGCCCGGGGAACATGTCCGCCAGGGTGGCCGAGGCGTGCGCGATGATGGCCGGGTGGTAGCGCTGGCCCGGTGCTGTGACCACGCCAAAGCGGAGCGAGGTTGTGGCCAGTGCGGCGCCCAGCCAGGACCAGGCGAAGCCCGAATGGCCTTGCCGGGCGGACCAGGGCTCGATGTGGTCCGAGCACATGGCGGCACCGAAGCCTGCCCGCTCGGCGAGCTGGACGTCCTGGAGAAGCTGGCCCGGGCTGATCTGTTCATGCGATGCGTGAAAACCGATAGTTGCCATCGTTCATGTCTACCCGCGTGGCGGAGGTGTGTCGAGGAAAGCACCGGCGGAACCGGGTCTTTCTGCATAGACTCTAGCCATACCGACCCGGGACAGCGGGACACCGGACAGCGATGACGCTGGAAAGGGAGTGGCGGGTGAAACTAGGCATTACGCGGGAGCGCCGCGAAGGCGAGCGACGGGTGGCCGCGACCCCGGAGACGGTCCAGCAACTGATGGGCCTGGGACTCGAGGTCCTGGTTGAATCCCGCGCGGGAACCGCGGCCGGCCACAGTGACGCAGAGTATGCCCGGGCAGGCGCGCGGATCGTTCCCGAACTGGACCCCGGATCCCTCGATATCCTCGCCCACGTAGGGCCGCTGGAAGCAACGACGGCGGCGGCATTGCGCCGCGGTGCCGTCACCGCTGGCCTCGCGTCGCCGTCGTCCGAACTGCCCACGGTGCGGGCCCTGGCGGATGCCGGGGTGACATCCTTCGCGCTGGAACTGGTGCCGCGGATTTCCCGCGCCCAGTCGATGGACGCACTGTCCTCCCAGGCCCTGGTGGCCGGCTACCGCTGCGTACTGGAGGCGGCCATCCGCCTGCCGCGCTTCTTCCCGCTCTTCATGACAGCCGCCGGGACCATCCCGCCGGCGCGCGTGCTGGTGCTCGGCGTGGGTGTGGCAGGCCTGCAGGCCATCGGCACGGCAAAGCGGCTGGGCGCCCGGGTTTCGGCGAACGACATCAGGCCCGCCTCGGCGGACGAGGTCGCCTCGATGGGCGGCACCTTCATCAAACTGGACCTGGAAACGGCCGAAGCGTCCGGCGGCTACGCCCGCGAGCTCAGCGCGGACCGCGGTGCCCTGCAGCGCCAGCTTCTGGCACCCCATGTGGCCCAGGCGGACGTCCTGATTACGACGGCGGCCGTCCCCGGCCGGCGGGCACCGCTCCTGGTGAGCCGGGAGATGGTCCAGGGAATGCGGCCCGGCTCCGTGGTGGTGGACCTCGCCGCGGAATTCGGCGGCAACGTGGAAGGCTCGGTCCCCGGCCAGGAGATCCAGGTGGATACCGCCGACGGCCAGGGCACCGTGACCCTGGTGGGCCTCAAGGACGCCGCGTCGGCCATGCCGGCCGATGCCTCCCGGCTCTATGCCAAGAACGTTGCCAACCTCCTCGCCCTGGTGGTCCGCGACGGCGCGCTCACCCTGGACTTCGGCGACGAAGTCGTGGCCGGCACCTGCCTGACGCACGACGGCGAGGTCCGGCACGCGCCCACGGCGGAAGCCCTCGCTGCCGCGCACCAACAGCCCGACAACGAGGGAGTGGCCTGATGGACGGCATCAGCCTGCTCACGATCACCGTACTGGCGGTCTTCGTGGGCTTTGAGGTGGTCTCGAAAGTATCCAGCACGCTGCACACACCGCTGATGTCCGGCGCCAACGCCATCCACGGAATCATCCTGGTGGGCGCCATCATTGTGGCCGGTCAGGCGGCCGACCCGTGGGTACTGGCCGTGGCGCTGCTGGCCGTCGTCCTGGCCACCGCCAACCTGGTGGGCGGCTTCGTGGTGACGGACCGGATGCTGGAGATGTTCCGCGGCCGCAGGGACGGGAAGGGTCCGCGATGAGCATCCTGGACCCGGCCTGGACGGGACTGCTGTACCTGTTGGCGGCAGTGTTGTTCATCCTCGCCCTCATGGGCCTGAACTCACCGCGCACCGCGCGCCGCGGCAACCTCGTGGGTGCCGCGGGAGCCGTGCTGGGCGTGGCCAGTGTGTTCCTCTCGGCGCGGCTGGACAACATTCCCTGGATCCTCGGCGCGATCGCCGTCGGCTCCGCGGTGGCCGCCCCCGTGGCCCGGCGCGTGAAGATGACCCAGATGCCCCAGCTCGTGGCCGCCTTCAACGGAGTGGGCGGCGGCGCCGCTGCCCTTGTGGCGCTCCTTGAACTGGCACACACGGAGGACGCCTGGGTCCGGCTGGCCATCTCCTTCACGTTGCTGGTGGGCGCGGTCTCCTTCGCCGGCTCCGCCGTTACCTTCGCCAAGCTGCAGGAGCTCATGACCACCAAGCCGGTGGTCTTCCCGGGCCTGCCTGTGATCATGGCGGCGGTGCTGCTGGCAGCGGCGGGTGCCGGGGCCGCCGTCGTCCTGACCGGTTCGCTGCCCCTGGCGCTGGCGCTGCTGGTGCTGGGACTCGCCGCGGGAATCTTCCTGGTGCTGCCCGTGGGCGGCGCGGACGTGCCGATCGTCATTTCGCTGCTGAACGCCTTCACCGGCCTGGCTGTCGCGGCCTCCGGCCTGGTGCTGGGCAATGTGCTGCTGCTCGTGGCAGGCACCCTGGTGGGCGCCTCCGGTACCATCCTGACCCGGGCCATGGCTGCCGCCATGGGCCGCAGCGTGGCGGGCATCCTCTTCGGGGCGTTCCGGGGAGGCTCGACGGCGGGATCCACCGCCGTCAGTGAGCGGCCGGTGCGCTCGTCCAGCGCGGAGGACGTCGCCGTGCTGCTGGGCTACGCGCAGCGCGTGATCATCGTTCCCGGCTACGGCCTGGCCGTAGCCCAGGGCCAGCACACCGCGGCGGAACTGGCCAAGGCCCTGCAGCTCCGCGGAATCCAGGTGGACTTTGCCATCCACCCCGTGGCCGGCCGCATGCCGGGGCACATGAACGTGCTCCTCGCGGAGGCCAACGTGCCGTATGAGGAACTGAAGGAAATGACCGAGATCAACTCGGAGTTCAAGACCGCCGACGTCGCCCTGGTGGTGGGCGCCAACGACGTGGTCAACCCGGCGGCGAAGACGTCCTCCGGCTCGCCCATCTACGGGATGCCCATCCTGGAAGTGGCCGACGCCCGGCAGGTGGTGTTCCTCAAACGTTCCATGCGGCCGGGCTTCGCCGGGATCGAGAACGAACTGCTCTACGAACCGCAGACCACCCTGCTGTTCGGCGACGCCAAGGATTCGCTGACCAAGGTACTTGGGGCGGTCAAGGCCCTGTAGCAGCCTGGCCGCGCAACGGACACCGCCGAAGGGGTGGTGCGGCGCGTACCGGCGGGTAAGAATGGGCGTTATGCAACTGCCGGTGATGCCCCCGATCGCGCCCATGCTGGCCAAAGCCGTCAGCTCCCTGCCCGAAGTCCCGGATTCCGGCCCGAAATGGAGCTTCGAACCGAAGTGGGACGGCTTCCGGTCCATCATTTTCCGGGACGGCGACGAGCTGGAAATCGGCAGCCGCAACGGCAAACCCATGACCCGCTACTTCCCCGAACTGGTGGAGGCGCTGAAGGCGAACCTGCCGCCGCGCTGCGTGCTCGACGGCGAGATCGTCCTGGTGGGTGCCTCCGGTGACCGGCTCGACTTCGAAGCGCTCCAGCAGCGGATCCACCCCGCAGCCAGCCGGGTGAAGCTCCTGGCGGCGCAGACGCCGGCAAAGTTTGTGGCATTCGACCTGCTGGCGCTTGACGACGAGGACCTCACCGGACGGCCGTTTTCAGAGCGGCGGAGCATGCTGGAGAAGGCCCTTGCGGACAGTTCCGCGCCGGTCCACCTGACCGCCACCACACGGGACAACGGCACGGCGCAACAGTGGTTCCACCAGTTCGAGGGAGCCGGCCTGGACGGGATTGTGGCCAAGGCCCTGGACGGCAGCTACCAGCCTGACAAGCGCGTCATGCTGAAGGTCAAGCACGAACGCACCGCGGACTGCGTCCTGGCGGGGTACCGCGTGCACACCAGCGGCCCGGACCGGATCGGGTCCTTGCTGCTGGGGTTGTACAACGGCGACGGCGTCCTGGCGAGCGTGGGCGTGGTGGGCGCTTTCCCGATGCAGCGCCGCAAGGACCTGTTCGAGGAACTCCAGCCCCTGGTGACGGATTTCGACGGCCACCCCTGGGCCTGGGCCAAGCAGGAGGAAGGCAGCCGGACGCCGCGGAACGCCGAAGGCAGCCGGTGGAGCGCGGGCAAGGACCTGTCGTTCATCCCGCTCCGGCCCGAGCGGGTGCTGGAAGCGAAGTACGACCACATGGAAGGTGAACGGTTCCGCCACACCGCCCAGTTCGTCCGCTGGCGGCCGGACCGCGAGCCGGAATCCTGCACCTACGATCAGCTGGAAGAGCCCGTGAAGTACAATCTCGACGACGTGCTCGCCACCTGATCCGGCCGCAAACGCCCGGACAAACTGCGGCGGCCCGCCCCCCAAAGGGGACGGGCCGCCGTCGTGACCTTCTTATGTGTGCATCCGGTCGGAAGATCAGGGAATCGCCGTGTCGGAACCATTGTGACTATCAATAGAGGGTCACGACGGCGGCTTCCGCGCTGCCGCTGCTACTTCAGGCCGAGCTCCCGGGTGGGAGTCTTGAAGGATTCCTTGGCCGTGAGGGCCGAGATTGCTGCGATGCCGCAGATGACGGCCGTGAAGATGCTGATCTGGACCCAGCCGCCGGGCTTGATGCCGCCCATTGCGGCCACGATCGCCGGGGCGAAGCCGGCCATCAGGAAGCCGAGCTGGGTGCCGATGGCCAGGCCGGAGAACCGGACCTTGGTGCTGAACATCTCGGCGTAGAAGGACGGCCAGACGGCGTTGGAGGCTGCGTAGCCGAAGGAGAAGAAGCCGATGGCGGCCAGGAACATCAGCGGGACGCTGCCTGACTCGAGGCTCAGCAGGAAGACCGGGGTCAGGATCGCGCTGGCCACGGCGCCGTAGATGAACACCGGCTTGCGGCCGATCTTGTCCGCCAGCATGCCGAACAGCGGCTGGGTGCCGAGGGCCACGAAGTTGGCGCCGACCACAAGCCACAGGGTGGTGGTGCCGTCCACGCCGGCCACGGTCTTGGCGTAGCTGATGGCCAGGGTGCCGAAAACGGTGGACACGGCGGCGATGAAGGCGCAGGCCACAACCCGGAGGACGTCGCGCCAGTGGTGCTTCAGGAGGTCGGCAACCGGCAGCTTGGAGATGGCGGCGGACTTCTGTGCTTCGGCGAAGGCCGGCGGTTCGTGCAGGGTGCGGCGGATGAAGAAGGCCACGATGACCACCACGGCGCTGAGCCAGAACGGGATGCGCCAGCCGATGCCGTACTTGATCTCGTCCGGCAGGGCGAGCACGGGGATGAAGACCAGCGCGGCGAGGATCTGGCCGCCCTGGGTGCCGGTGAGGGTCCAGGACGTGAAGAAGGAGCGGCGGTTGTCCGGGGCGTGTTCCAGGGTCATGGACGAGGCGCCTGCCTGCTCGCCAGCGGCGGAGAGGCCCTGGCACAGGCGGGCGAGCACCAGCAGGGCGGGAGCCCACCAGCCCACCGTGTTGAAGTCGGGGAGGCAGCCGATGAGGAAGGTGGAGGCTCCCATCAGCACGAGGGTGAACATAAGGACCTTCTGCCGGCCCACACGGTCACCGAAGTGGCCCAGGACGACGGCGCCGACCGGGCGTGCCACATAGGCGAAGCCGAAGGTGGCGAAGGACATGATGGCGGCATTGGCATCAGCACTGGGAAAAAACACGTGCGGGAAGATCAGCGCTGCGGCGGAACCGAAGATGAAGAAGTCGTAGTACTCGACGGCGCTTCCCAGGAAGCTGGCGAGGGCTGCCTTCTTCGGGGTCCCGGCCGGTGCAACGGTGCCCGGCGTCGTGGACGGGAGTGTCTGGCTCATGGTGTTCCTTTGTGTGACGACATTGTCGCGGATGGATCAGGATTTTCGCAGCTGCCGCCTGTCTCCAGCCCTCCGTCTCTGACGGAGGCATTCGTGGCGGCGGCCGGTGGTCCTTGTGAAGACCCGGACGAGTAGCCGCATGGTGAGAGCTACTTGTGCGATACAGCAATGATGGCTGTGAGGGCTGTCACTTGTCAAGAAAAATAATCACCATCTAGAAATAGCTTTCACAATGTGGCAACATCGAGCTATGAGTGTGAACCAAAACACAGAGCCTGAGGGCGCAGTAGCTGCAGCCCCGGCCACGGCCAACGAGGCGAACTCGTCCAGGGCCGCCAAGGATGACTCCCGCACGGACATGGTGGGCAAGGCCCTGGGCCTTCTCGTCCTGCTGGGCGATGAGCCGCGGGGAGCCAGCGCGGCGGAGCTGTCCCGCCGCGCGGAGCTCCCCTTCAGTACCACCTACCGCCTGCTGGGCTCGCTCACGCGGGACGGGTTTGTGGATTATGAGCCGGACGGCCGCCGCTACCACCTGGGCCTGCGCGTCTTCCAGCTGGGCCAGCGCGTCTCCAACCATCACGGATTTGCCGGCACGGCGCTGCCCATCCTCCGCCGGGTCACGGAGAAAACCGGGGAGGCCACCATCCTCTCCGTCCGCGACGGAAACCATCACCTGACGGTCAACAAAGTGGATGGACCGCAGACGTTCCGCGTGACGAGTGATCCGGGGCATCTTGGCGCTCTTCACACCACGTCGGTGGGCAAGGCCCTGGTGGCTTTTGCCGAGGACTCCGAGCGGAAGCGGCTGGTGGAGGAGCTGCCGCTTGACCCGCTGACGGAATTTTCCATTACGGACCGGGATGCCTTTCGCGCCGAGATAGACCAGGTCCGCCGGCGCGGCTACGCCGTCATGGACGAGGAGAACGAGCTGGGCATGCGTGCCGTGGCCGTCCCCGTCTTCAATGCCCAGGGTTACGCCTTTGCGTCCCTGGCCGCGGCGGTGCCGGTCTTCCGTCTCAGCCTGGAGGACCTGGTGGCGCTCGTTCCCGCACTCCAGGAAGCCGCTTCCGAACTGGCCGCAAGGCTGCCGCAGCGATGAGGTGCGCCGCCCGCGGGGCCATGCGCCGTCGTCGTAATTTGTTCGTCATAAGAACATCGGTGCAATATGTGAACTTTTCCTGTACTGTAATCCCTACCACCCGGCACACCGCTGGCGCCCAGTGCGCCCCGGTCCGCCGGATGCCGTTGTCAAAGGAGCTAAACGGATGAGCAATCGAGCAGAGTCCTTTCTGGTGGGCCTCGTGGGTGATGGCGTCATGCCGTCCCTCACGCCCCACATGCACGAGCGCGAAGGCGATGTGCAGGGCCTGCGGTACCTCTACCGCCCCATCGACCTGCTGGAGCTGGGCCTGCCCGGTGAATCCGTGGGCGATCTCCTGCAAAGCGCGCACCGCCTCGGCTTCAACGGGCTGAACATCACGCATCCGTGCAAGCAGCTGGTCCTGGACCACCTCGACGAAGTGTCGCCGGACGCCCGCCGCCTCGGAGCCGTCAACACCGTGACCATCCGCGACGGCCGCTTCATCGGCCACAACACGGACTTCTCCGGCTTCGCGGCCGCCCTCGCCTCCGGCCTCCCGGACGCCAAGCTTGACCGTGTGGTCCAGCTGGGCGCGGGAGGCGCGGGATCCGCCGTCGCGTACGCCCTCCTCAGCGCCGGCGTCCGCCACCTTGACCTCGTGGATACGGACGCCGCCCGCTGCGCCGCGCGTGCCGCCGAACTGGCCGGGTTCTTCCCGGGCAGCACCGTCACCGCACGCACGACGGCGGAGCTCCCGCAGCTGATGCCCCTTGCCGACGGTCTGGTGCACTGCACCCCCGTGGGCATGGCAGCTCACCCCGGCGTTCCGCTGGACCTGTCCCTGCTGGAATCACGGCACTGGGTGGCGGACATCGTCTACCGCCCGATCGAAACCGAGCTGGTCCGCGAGGCCCGCGCCAAGGGATGCGAAGTTCTCGACGGCGGACGCATGGCCGTGGGCCAGGCGGCGGACGCCTTCAGGATCTTCACCGGGCTGGAGCCGGACGCGGACCGCATGCGCGCCCACTTCCTGGAGCTCGTGGCCGCCGAAGAGGTGGCTGCCTGATGCGCACCGGAATCGCGACGGTGTGCCTGTCCGGCACGCTGAAGGAAAAAATGCAGGCCTGCGCCATCGCGGGATTCGACGGCATTGAAATCTTCGAGCAGGACCTCGTGACGTCCTCCTTGAGCCCGGAGGAGATCCGGAAGATGGCCGCAGACCTGGGCCTGACGCTGGACCTCTACCAGCCGTTCCGCGACTTCGACAGCGTTGCTGAAGACGTCCTCGCCGCCAACCTGCGCCGGGCGGAGGCCAAGTTCAAGCTGATGTCCCGCCTGGGCATGGACACGATCCTGGTCTGCTCCAACGTCGGCACAGCCACCGTCGACGACGATTCCCTGCGCGCCGAACAGCTCGCCCGGCTGGCCGGACTCGCCGGGGACCACGGCGTCAAAGTGGCCTACGAGGCGCTGGCCTGGGGAAAATACGTCAACGACTACGAGCACGCCCACCGCCTGGTGGAAACCGTGGACCACCCGAACCTGGGCACCTGCCTGGACTCCTTCCACATTCTTTCCCGCGACTGGGATACCGCGCCGATTGAAGCGTTCAGCGCGGACAAGATCTTCTTCGTGCAGGTGGCGGACGCCCCGAAGCTCTCCATGGACGTGCTGTCCTGGAGCCGGCACTACCGCGTCTTCCCGGGCGAGGGCCAGTTTGAGCTCGCCAAATTCATGGGCCACGTGGTCCGTGCCGGATACACCGGACCGGTGTCGCTGGAGGTGTTCAACGACGTCTTCCGCCAGTCCGACGTCGAACGCACCGCCGTGGACGCCATGCGGTCGCTGATCTGGCTGGAGGAGCAGAGCGCCAAGTGGCTGGACGCCAACGACGCCCGGACGGACAGTGCCGCTGTTGGTGGACCCGGCGTCAGCGGAGCTGTTGGTGGGCATGCGGCCCCCGGCCGCCGCCGCTATCCCATGGAACTGGCCACGCTCCCGCAGGTGGCCGAACCGGCAGGCTTCAACTTCGCCGAGGTCAAAGCCGCCGACCCTGCAGGCCTCGAGAAGGTGCTGGGCCAGCTGGGATTTGAATTCAACGGCAGACACCGCACCAAAGACGTGCAATTGTGGAGCATGGGCCACGCACGCGTGATCATCAACGAGCAGGATCCGTCCGGCGGGGCCGGCTCTAACTCTTCACCCGCGATTGCAGCCCTCGGCTTTGACGTCGATTCGCCCGTGATTGCCGCCGCCCGCGCCCAGCAGCTCAAGGCTCCCGCCGTGCCCCGCAAGAGCCAGGCCAACGAAGAAGTCTTCCAGGGCTTCGCCGCGCCGGACTCTACCGAAATCTTCCTCTGCCAGGGCAGCCCGGACGGCACCGCCGCCTGGATCAACGAATTCGGCGAGCCCCGCGAGTTCGGAGAAGGCCTGGAAATCCCGGCCGCCGGCGGACGCAGGGCCGTGATTGACCACGTGAACCTCGCCCAGCCGTGGCAGCACTTTGACGAAGCCGTGCTCTTCTACACCAGCGCCCTGGCACTGGAACCGCAGCCGTTCGCGGAGGTGCCAAGCCCCAGCGGGCTGGTGCGCTCCCAGGTGATGCTGACGGCCGACCGCGCCGTGCGCCTGGTCCTGAACCTCGCACCCGTTATCCAGCAGGATGGTGCGGAGGCCGGAACTGCGCACCGGAAGACCTACCAGGAACACATCGCCTTCGCCGTGGACGACCTCGTGGAAACCGCACGCTCAGCGCGGGCCCGGGGCCTGGATTTCTTGCAGATCCCGGCCAACTACTACGAGGACCTGGACGCCCGGTTCGACCTCGATCCCGCGTTCCTGGCCACGCTGCGGGAGCTGAACCTCCTGTACGACCGTGATGCCGACGGCGAGTTCCTGCACTTCTACACCGCCACCGTGGGCAGCGTGTTCTTCGAAGTGGTGGAACGCCGCGGCGGCTACGACGGCTACGGCGCGCCCAACGCGCCGGTGCGGCACGCCGTCCAGTACGACTACCTGCACCAGCAGGGCCGGACCACCTGAACTGACCAACCATCTCCAACCATCAATATCTGAAAGGAGGCTGCTGTGCCTGAAGACATCAACCTTGAGATTTTCAACGCCGACCCGATTACCGAAGACGTGTCGGACGCGGCGCGCCAGGCCGGAACCGAAGCCGCACCGAAGACCTCCGCGCCGCTTGATGCCGCTGCGGAATCGCAGGCGGACCTCAGCGCCGAGATGAAGTCGATCGGCGAGGCCTACGCGGCGGCGCTCAAGAACGGCGCCAAGCCGGAGATCCAGCCCAGGCTGGACTACGCACCGTACCGCAGCAGCGTCCTGCGCCACCCGACCAAGGACCTGCACCACGCGGATCCGGAGACCATCGAGCTGTACTCGCCGGCCTTCGGACACATGGACGTGCACGCGCTGGAAGCGGACCTGACCATCCAGCACAACGGTGAACCCCTGGGCGAACGCATCCTGGTGTCCGGCCGTGTGCTCGACGGTGACGGCCGTCCCGTGGCGGGCCAGCTCGTGGAGATCTGGCAGGCCAACTCCGCCGGCCGCTACATCCACAAGCGGGACCAGCACCCCGCCCCGCTCGACCCCAACTTCACCGGCGTGGGCCGCTGCATCACCGGGGCCGACGGCTCCTACAGCTTCACCACCATCAAGCCCGGCGCGTACCCGTGGAAGAACCACCTCAACGCCTGGCGGCCCGCGCACATCCACTTCTCGCTGTTCGGGCAGGAGTTCACCCAGCGCATCGTCACCCAGATGTACTTCCCCGGTGACCAGCTCTTCCCGCTGGACCCGATCTACCAGTCCATCGTGGACCAGGATGCCCGGGACCGCCTGGTGGCCACCTACGACCACGACCTCACCAAGCCCGAGTGGGCGATCGGCTACAAGTGGGACATCGTCCTGACGGGCTCCAAGCGGACCTGGACCGAAAACGAAGCCTTCGGCACAGAAGGTGACGAGAATGAGTAACACCACGAAGCTGACCCCCACCCCCGGCCAGACCGTTGGCCCGTTCTACGGCTACGCCCTCCCGTACGAGAAGGACCGCGAGCTGCTGGCCCCGGGATCACCCGGGTCCATCCGCCTGCAGGGCACCGTGTACGACGGCGCCGGACACCCCATCCCGGACGCGATCCTGGAAATCTGGCAGCCGGATTCCGAGGGCAAGGTGGTGCACCGCACCGGCTCACTGGTCCGCGACGGATACACGTTCACCGGCTTCGGCCGGAGCGCGGTGGGCAACACCGGCGTCTACACCTTCACCACGGTTAATCCCGGCCCCACCGAGCCCGTCCCCGGAAAACCAGCGGCGGCTCCGTTCATTTCGGTGGCAGTGTTTGCCCGCGGCCTGATGAACAGGCTCTTCACCCGTGTGTACCTGCCGGAGAACGAGGAAGCACTGGCAGCTGATCCGCTGCTCTCCTCCCTGGACCCCGAACGCCGCAGCACGCTGATTGCGCGCCGCGACGCCGACGGCGGACTCACCTGGGACATCCGGCTGCAGGGCGAGGGCGAGACCGTTTTCCTTGACTTCGAGGGCGCCTCCCAGTGACTGCTTCCCACCTGTCCGACGGCGACGTCGGGCTCCTCAGTCCCGTGTCGGCGTCGCCTTCGGTGGCGGCGCTGACGGGGGACCGGGCTGTCCTGGCGGCGATTCTCGCCGTCGAGGCCGGCTGGGCATCGGTGCTGGAGAAGGCCGGCCTCGCGCCGGCCGGCTCCGCCGCCGTCGTGGCTTCCGCGGCGGACGTGGACCGCTATGACGTGGCGGGCATCGCTGTCCGCGCACAAGGCGGCGCCAACCCGGTCATCCCGCTGCTCACCGACCTCCGTACCGAGGTCAAGGCACTGGATACGGATGGCGTGGACGCTGCCGGCTCGGGTGGCAGTGTTGGTGCGCTGCGCGCGGTTCACGCCTCGCTGACCAGCCAGGACGTGCTGGATTCGGCGCTGATGCTGCTGGCAAAGAACGCCGTTGCCGCGCTCCTGACTGACCTTCGTGGAATCACGACGGCGCTGGCGGACATGGCGGAGCAGCATGCGGAGACGCTGTGCGTCGGCAGGAGCCTGACGCAGCACTCGCTGCCGTTTACGTACGGGCTGAAGGCGGCGCAATGGTTCCATGGCCTGGCTGCTGCGGCCCGGCGCCTTGAGGCCGTGGAGCTGCCGCTGCAGACCGGCGGCGCCGCGGGCACGCTGGCGGCCGGAACAGTGCTCACCAAGGACTCGGTGGAGACGCCCTTCGACCTGGCCAGCAACCTCGCCGCGCACCTTGGCCTGGCGGCAGCGCCCGGGCCGTGGCACACCAACCGGCTGGCCCTGACGTCGCTGGGCGATGCCCTGGCCGGCGTCACCGATGCCCTGGGCAAGATGGCCTCCGACGTGCTGTTCCTCAGCCGGCCGGAAGTGGGCGAGCTCGCCGAACCCCGGGCTGCCGGCCGCGGAGTGTCCTCGGCGATGCCGCAGAAGCAGAACCCGGTGTTGTCCGTGCTGGTCCGCAGCGCGGCACTACAGGCCCCGAACCTGGCCGCGCAGCTGCACCTGGCAGCGGCCAACTTCAACGACGAGCGTCCCGACGGCGCCTGGCACAGTGAATGGCCGGCCTTCCGCCAGCTGCTCCGCCTGGCACTCGGCGCGGCCGGGCAGCTGCGCGAGCTCGCCGAAGGCGTCCAGGTATTCCCGGATGCCATGCGCCGCAACCTGGAGCTGTCCGGGCCGCTGCTGCTCAGCGAAGGAGTGTCCGCCGCCGTGGCGCCGCTGCTTGACGAACGGGACGGCAGGAACGGCAAACAGCAGCTCCAGGAGGTGGTGGACCGTACGCTCCAGGCACCGCCCGAAGAACAGCCCGGAACGTACCGCCGCCTGCTGCGCGAGACCGTGCCCGCCAGTGCGGTGTCCGATGAACGGCTGGAAGAACTCCTGGATCCTGCCAGCTACCTGGGGCAGGCCGCCGAAATTTCCCGCCGCATCCTGGCTGCCTACCCCGACTTTGCGCGCATCCCTATCCAAAAAGACCTGAACGGAGACTCCCGTGGCTAGACCCACAGTCAAGGCAGTATTGCTCTCCCCGCAGCGACCGCTGGGGGACAAGCCCCTCGTGGTGGTGGGGCCGTCGCTGGGGACGTCCTCAGTGCTGTGGACGCAGGCCGGCGCCCTGCTCGGGACCGACTTCGACGTCGTCGCCTGGGACCTGCCCGGCCACGGCGTCTCACCGGCCGCGACGGAAACGTTCGACGTCGCCGAACTGGCTGACGCCGTCGTCGACCTTGTCGACTCAATCGCCCCGGGCGAGAGGTTCCACTACGCGGGCGTGTCCCTCGGCGGGGCCACCGGACTGCAGCTGGGCATCAAGCACGGCGAACGCCTCAAGAGCCTCTCCGTGCAGTGCAGCGGCGCCAAGATCGGCACGCCCGAAGGCTGGCTGGAACGCGCCGAGACCGTCCGCACCCAGGGCACCGCGGTGATGATCCAGGGTTCGGCGCAGCGCTGGTTCGCCGCCGGCTTCATGGACCGTGAGCCCGAGGTCAGCAGCCGCCTGCTGCATTCCCTGCGCGACGCCGACCGCTTCAGCTACGCCTTCTGCTGCGAAGCCCTGGCCGGATTCGACGTCCGCGCTGAGCTGGGCAGCATCCGGGTTCCCACCCAGGCCGTGGCGGGCGCGGAGGACTCCGTGGTTCCGCCGCCGTTCGCCAAGGAAATCGCGGACGGCATCACCGCCGGCGGCGGGACCGCAAACGCGGTGACGCTCGAGGGCGTGGCACACCTGGCTCCGGCCGAGGCGCCCGCCCACGTTGCCGAGTTGCTGAAGAGCCTGATTACCTGGAGCGAAACCAGCGGAGCAGCCAAGTGAGCGGCGCAGAAGTGTCAGGCACAGAGCGGCACGGCGTGGTCCAGCCGGACGCCACCAGCCAGGAAATTTACGACGGCGGCATGGTGGTCCGCCGCGAGGTGCTGGGTGCCGCGCACGTGGACCGCGCCAACGCCAACAAGGACGCCTTCACCGAGGACTTCCAGGACATGATAACCCGCATCGCCTGGGGCGGCATCTGGACCCGTCCAGGCCTGACCCGGCAGATGCGCTCCGCGGTCACCCTCACCGCGATGGTGGCGCACGGGCACTGGGAAGAACTGGCCATGCACGTCCGCGCAGCCATCACCAACGGCCTCAGCAGGGACGAGATCAAGGAAATCCTGCTCCAGACCGCCATTTACTGCGGAGTCCCCTCCGCGAACACCGCCTTCAAGACCGCGCAACAGGTTTTTAAAGAAATGGATGCAACCTCATGAACCAGGCTTTTGTGTACGATGCCGTGCGCACCCCGTTTGGGAAGTTCGGCTCGGGCCTTGCCGGTGTCCGGCCGGATGATCTTGCCGCGCATGTGATCGGTGAGATCGTGAAGCGGGCTCCGAAGCTCGATGTTGAGCGGATCGACGAG
>NZ_JARCCY010000021.1:0-82187 GCF_039907775.1 Arthrobacter sp. CC3 | reverse complement strand
GGATGTTTCATCGCACATCACCCGCGCGTGCTGCCATGAAATGGTCCCTGCCCCCAGCGCAGCGAGCGTCAGCGGCAAGCCCTCGGTCAGGGTGGCTGAATCCGCCAGGAGCGCGGCCGCCGACCGTTCACTCACCGTCAGGACACACGCCACCTCTGCCGTCACCGCCATGTCCCGGGCGGTGCACTCCCGCGGGGAACCGGCCGGGGCCGCCAAGGCCGCAGCAGCGTGCGCGTACCCGGCAGCAAAATGCACCTTCAGCGCGGCAAGCATGGCCTCCAGGCCACCCACCTCAGCCATACCGTCCAGGCACGCGTCCGCCTCATCCTGGAGCGGGTCAGCACCGGCCGGGGCCACGTTCCCGGCAGCGTTTCCGTCCACGCGACCGGCACAGGCAGCCAGCGCAACAAAGGAGGCCCCCATGGCCTCCAACGTCGCCGCAACCGCACCGCTTTCCACACCCACAGCATGACAGCAGCCACCGACATTTAGGGGCCGGCATCAGGGTGCAAAGTCAGCCTTCCAGGATCTGGCTGATCCCGAACTCTCCCACGGCGAACATCCGCGGATTGTCGTCGGAGTTGCTCAGCATGGCCGTGGACAGGACCAGCGCCCAGCCGCGGGCCCTCATCCAGGTGTCCCCGTCGACTGCGGGGCCAAAGGCGCCCATGAAGCGGCGGCGGGCGCCGGCGTCGAACATCAGCCACGCCACTGCGAGGTCAACGGCGGGGTCCCCTGCCCCGACGTCGCCGAAATCGATGACGCCGGCCAGCGAGCCGCCGTCCGCCAGCAGGATATTGCCCGGGTGAAGGTCGCCGTGGAGCATCATCGCCGGACCAGCCCAGGCTTTAGCGGCACTGGCCTCCGCCCACACCGCACCCAGCGGTGCTGCCTGGGGGTAGCGTTCGCGGTCCCTGAGCCGTTCCACCACCGCTGACTCACGGTCCGTCAGCGGCACACCGCGGAAAGGATTCACCGGGACGCCGGATTCGGCGGGCACGTGCAGGGACAGGAGGAAATCGGCCAAGCCTTCAGCTGCCCGGCCGCGATCTGCCGGGCCGACGTCCGCCGCGGCGTCTCCGGGCACCCACCGCACGATGCTCCACGGCCAGGGAAAGTCCGACGTCGGCCGGCCGGCATGGACGGGGACAGGAACCGCAACCGGGGAGCGGCGGGCGATGTCCGGAAGGTAGCGCTGCTCGTGCAGTATCAGCGGAACGGCCTCGGCCCGGCGCGGCAGCCGGACGGCCAGGTCGTCGCCGAGCCGGAAGGTCGCGTTGTCCCAGCCGTTCTCAATCCGCACCAAAGGGCGATCGCCAAGATCGGGCCGCTGTTCCCTCACGAGACGTTGGACGGCGGCGTTACTCACTTCCAGCGTGGCGGGTGGCATTGACGCCATTCAGAGATCCGCCTCCCTTGATCCTGCGATGCGACCGGGTCGTTTCCTTGTCCGAATATACTTCAGATTCCGCCCGGCAAACCCCTGCGGGGACCTGGCCCTGGCGGGGTACGGCGATCCGGACTGGTTCGAAATCTGGGGACCCGGCATCACCACCTTCCCTCCGCCGCTGGCCGAAATGGGAGCGAGAGCGGCCGAAATCCTGTTGGACCTGATCAACGGCAACCACCCGGCAGCCTCTGTCCACCGGATCCCTTGAGAACTTCGCCTCCGCGGGACATTGGCCCAGGCAGATCCCGGCCACAAGCCCGGTCAGGCAGCCTCGGCTAGCGGCCGGTAGTCCCCGGCTGAACCGTCACGGCACGGCGGGAACGCGGTGGTCAGCGGATGCGGTGCGTATCCGGCTCAATGGCCCACGCAAGCCGGTGGAGCAGGCTGGCGATCCGGCCCCGCATGGCGGACCACCGCGACAACTCAAGCTTGGTTTTCCGGTGCACCCGCGGGGCATTCGGGAGCGCGCTCGTGGCGGTGTCGTCTGTCCCGGCAAGGAAAAGTGCCATGAAACCTGAACTGTCCATAGAGGTATATCCCTGAATTATTTGAAGGTGTTGCCTGCGAGCGAGGACCAGCGGCTCCGAGGCGAGCGGATTCTTGGGGCGGATGAACCGGCACACGCGGCCCAAGCCTTACTTTGATTATCAGACAACGTCGCCGGAATCCGCCAACCAGTTGACCAATTGTTACCGCCCGCGAAACGGCAGCGGACGACGGCGGAACCTCCCGCCGTCGTCCGCTCAACAGTCGCTCTGCTTGAGTTTCGGCCTAAGTGAAGCTGGGTGCCCGGGGCGCTTCAACGATGGCCATCTGGCCGGTTTCGGGAACGCCGGGAAACTGCACGTGCGGGACCTCGACGGCTGGGACCGGCGCCGCCTGCGTGGACCGCATGCGAAGAAGGGCCACTGCGGAAATGAGGAACCAGGCGATGTTCGTGACCACCGACGGCCATGCCTCGTGGAAGGCGCCGTTGACGATGAAGGCGCAGGAACCGAGGAGATTCGCGATCTGGAAGCCCTTTCCGGCCTTCAGCCACCCCATGGACACAGCCAGGTACGCACTGAGGATGGCGACAGCGCCTGCCCAGCCGGCAATTTCCCAGAGCAGTTCCATGATGTCCTTTCGGGGGTGATGCCCGGCTGCCCTCCGCAGGGCGGAGTGGACAGCTGGCGGGCTGAATTTTTGTGTTTGGGGCTGGTTCCGATTGGATCAGGCATCCCTGGATTTGGCTTTCAACTGCAATTATGAGGTCGACATGCCTGTAGATCAATTGCATTCCTCTGAAGATGTGGTTTAGAACTACTTAACATGGATATCGATCCGCGCCGGCTGCGAATTCTCCTTGCGGTTGCCCGCACCGGCGGAGTGCTCGCCGCGGCTGACGAACTGGGGATCACGGCGTCGGCCGTGTCCCAGCAGCTCAACAAACTGGAGGACGAGACGGGGCATGCGCTGGTGGTGCGCACACCCAAAGGCTCCGTTCTGACACCCGCAGGCCTGGCCTTTGCCGAAGCCGGCGAGGAGATCGAACGCGCACTCAGTGTCGCCCGCGCCCGGATGGAGAGCGGGGCCAAGGTCGCAGGGGTGGTGCGGGTGGGAGGATTCACCAGCTTTGTCCGCACGGTGGTGATCCCGCGCCTGCCCGAGTGGCGCACCCGCTACCCGCAATTGCAGATCCGGATAGTTGAAGACGACTTCCCCGACCTGGTCCGGATGCTCCGCCAGCGCGCGCTCGACGCCGTGGTGGTGGAGCTCGATTCGACGACGGCCGCCCAGGGCTCGCTGTCCGCCGGAATGATCGAGGAGCCCCTCCTGGACGAGCCGTGGAAACTGGTGGTTCCCGCCGGCGCCCTGCTCACCACCGAGAACATCGACCTTGGCAACCTGCCGATTCCCTGGCTCGGCGTCGACGCCTCCGCCGCCAACGCTTCGGTCCTCGGCCGGCTCCGTCAGGCAACGGGCGCCCGGATGGAGACGGTTCATCAGTACCAGGAGACGCTGACCGCGCTGGCACTGGTCGCGGCGGGCGAGGGCGTTGCGATCGTACCCACCCTCGCATTGAGCGGCGTCAGCCACGACGGGGTGGACGTCCTGGACGTCCCCGGCCTGGGCACGCGGCGCATCGTCCTGCGGCGGTTCGACCGGCGGCGGGCAGCCAGCACGCCCGTGGACACCGTCGCACGCCTTCTGCGGGAATCGGCGGCGGCATTCGACACACGGTCCACCTCCTGACCGCCTACACGCAAGGTCACGCGGCCCCTCAAAGTGCACTCGTGACGGGTTAGGCAATAGTCTGGCCAGATGGGGACCAAGGCCGTGAACTCCGGCGAACAGATGGACAGGCAGTCGCGCATTCTCGAGGCGGCGCTGGACCTGCTGTCCCGCCACGGGATCTCGGGGGTGAGCATGCGGGCCGTGGCCCGCGAAGCCGGCGTCGCGCTGGGCCTGGTGAACTACTACTACGACGACAAGACGAGCCTCATACGGGCAGCCCTCCGCCGGGTGGACGAGCACGACCTCCTGCTGGTGGCACCCGACCCCTCGTCAGACCCCGAGGAACAGCTGCGCAAGGCCCTGCGGCGAGTGGCGGCCGCTGATCTGCTGACCACCCGCTACCTGTCCCTGCGCCTCCACCTTTGGGCCCTCGCCCAGGCGGACGAGGGCTATGCGCAGATCAACGCCGAGGCCTTCGACCGCTATCTCGACGGCCTCGCGGCACTCGTTTCCAACGCGCAACCCGACCTGTCCTGGGAGGCCTGCCGGGACAGGGCAGCTGACATTGTGGTCATTCAAAACGGCATGTGGCTGACGGCGCTGCTCGGCGTTGATCCGGCCGCCATCCAGCGAAGCATCGCCCGCACGGAGGAAATCGCCTTCGCGCCGCTTCACGACCACACCGTCTAGGACCACACAAGGACCGCACCGTCCAGGACCCCGGGCAGCACAAGCCCTGAACTACCGGCACGGGCAGCGCGACCTCCCTACGTAGCATTGAACGAGTGTTCAAAAAACTATTGAACACTCGTTCAATCTGCATTACTGTCCTTCCTATGACTTACGCCACACCAGCCCATGACGTCATTCGAACCGCAACAACCGAGACAGCATCCACCCTGTTCATCAACGGTGCCTGGGAGCCGGCCGCCTCCGGCGCCGTGCGTGCAATCCGCAACCCCGCCGACGGCGAACTGGTGGCCACCGTGTCCGAGGCCGGCCGGGAGGACGCCGAACGCGCCATCGCCGCAGCCCGTGCAGCTTTCGACTCCGGAATCTGGTCGAATGTCCCGGCACCCGAGCGCGGCACCTTCCTGCTTAAGGTCGCAGCCGGACTGCGCGAACGCCGGGAAAAGTTCGCCCGCGCCGAGTCGCTGGACACGGGCAAGCGCATGGTCGAGAGCCGCATCGACATGGACGACATTGCCGCCTGCTTCGAGTACTTCGGCAGGCTCGCCGGGCAGCAGGCGGGCCGCATCGTCGACGCCGGAAACACCGCCGTCGTCAGCAAAATCGTCTACGAACCCGTGGGTGTCTGCGGCCTGATCACCCCGTGGAACTACCCCCTGCTCCAGGCGGCGTGGAAGATCGCGCCCGCGCTGGCCGCAGGCTGCACGTTCGTGCTCAAGCCCTCCGAACTGACCCCGTCCACCGCCATCCTGGCCATGCAGCTGCTGCAGGACCTCGGCCTGCCGGACGGCGTCGCCAATCTCGTGACCGGCGCCGGCGCGGAGGCGGGGGCCCCGCTCTCGGAACACCCCGCCGTCGACCTCGTCTCCTTCACGGGCGGGCTGGAAACCGGCAAGCGGATCGCGGCGGCCGCCGCCGGCACCGTCAAGAAGGTGGCACTGGAGCTTGGCGGGAAGAACCCCAACGTGGTGTTCGCGGACGCGGACTTCGACGCCGCCGTGGACAACGCCCTGAACGGCGCCTTCGTCCACTCCGGGCAGGTCTGCTCCGCCGGGGCCCGGCTGGTGGTGGAGGAATCGATCGCCGAACGGTTTGTGGACGAGCTGGTCCGCCGTGCCCGGGAGATCCGGATCGGCGGGCCGTTCGATGACGCCGCCGAAACCGGCCCGCTGATTTCCGCGGCCCACCGCGACAAGGTCCACGCCTACGTCCAGCGCGGCGTCCAGGAGGGTGCGCGGCTGCGGACCGGCGGTGCGGCGCCGGAAGGAGAAAAGTACGACGCCGGGTTCTACTACCAGCCCACTGTCCTGGACCGCGTCCGGCGGGGGATGTCCGTGGTCACCGACGAGGCGTTCGGCCCGGTGGTCACCGTGGAAACGTTCCGCACCGAGGACGAAGCGGTTGCCACCGCCAACGACACCATTTACGGCTTGGCCGGCGCGGTCTGGACCCAGGACGCCGGCAAGGCGCAGCGCGTGGCATCCCGGCTGCGGCACGGCACCATCTGGATCAACGACTACCACCCCTACCTCCCCCAGGCCGAGTGGGGCGGCTTCGGCCAGTCCGGCGTCGGCCGCGAGCTGGGTCCCACGGGCCTGGCCGAATACCAGGAAGCCAAGCACATCTACCAGAACACCAGCCCGCAGGTCACCGGCTGGTTTGCTGACCACGGCAAGGAGAACTAGATGCACTACGACAACATTGAGGACCTCACCGAGCGCGGGTTCGACTACGTCGTCATCGGCGGCGGATCCGCCGGTGCCGCAGTCGCCGCCCGGCTGAGCGAGGATCCGGACGTGACCGTGGCCCTCGTGGAGGCCGGCCCGGATGACCGCAACCTGCCCGAAATCCTGCAGCTGGACCGCTGGATGGAGCTGCTCGAATCCGGCTACGACTGGGACTACCCGGTGGAGCCGCAGGAAAACGGCAACTCCTTCATGCGCCACGCCCGTGCCAAGGTGATGGGCGGATGCTCGAGCCACAACTCGTGCATCGCCTTCTGGGCACCCCGCGAGGACCTGGACGAGTGGGAGTCCAAGTATGGAGCCGCCGGCTGGAACGCCGACGCCGCCTGGCCGCTCTACCAGCGGCTGGAAACCAATGAGGACGCCGGCCCGGACGCACCCCACCACGGGGACTCGGGCCCGGTGCACCTGATGAACGTCCCCCCGGTGGATCCTGCCGGCGTCGCCCTCCTGGACGCCTGTGAACAGACGGGTATTCCCCGGGCGAAGTTCAACTCCGGCACCACCGTGGTCAACGGCGCCAACTTCTTCCAGATCAACCGCCGCGCGGACGGCACCCGGGCCTCCAGCTCGGTCTCCTACATCCACCCCATCATCGACCGCCCCAACTTCACCCTGCTCACAGGCCTCCGCGCCCGCCAGCTGGTGTTCGACGCGGGCAAGCGCTGCACCGGCGTGGACGTGGTGGACTCCGCGTTCGGCCGGACCCACCGGCTCTCCGCGCACCGCGAGGTCATCCTGTCCACCGGCGCCATCGACTCCCCCAAGCTGCTGATGCTCTCCGGCATCGGCCCGGCAGCGCACCTGGCCCAGCACGGCATCGAGGTGCTGGCGGACTCCCCCGGCGTGGGCGAAAACCTCCAGGACCACCCCGAAGGCGTGGTCCAGTTTGAGGCCAGGCAACCCATGGTGCAGGCCTCCACCCAGTGGTGGGAGATCGGCATCTTCACTCCCACCGAGGACGGACTGGACCGCCCGGACCTGATGATGCACTACGGCTCCGTCCCGTTCGACATGAACACCCTGCGGCACGGCTACCCCACCACCGAGAACGGCTTCAGCCTCACCCCGAACGTCACGCACGCCCGGTCCCGCGGCACCGTCCGGCTGCGCAGCCGCGACTTCCGCGACAAGCCCATGGTGGACCCGCGCTACTTCACGGATCCCGAAGGCCACGACATGCGCGTTATGGTGGCCGGCATCCGCAAGGCCCGCGAAATCGCGGCCCAGCCGGCCATGGCCGAATGGACCGGCCGCGAGCTATCGCCCGGCGTCGAGGCGCAGACGGACGAGGAACTGCGGGAGTACATCCGCAAGACCCACAACACCGTGTACCACCCGGTGGGCACCGTCCGGATGGGCCCGGCCGACGACGATCTGTCACCGCTGGATCCCGAGCTGCGGGTCAAGGGCGTCACCGGCCTGCGCGTCGCGGATGCGTCCGTGATGCCGGAACACGTCACCGTCAACCCCAACATCACCGTCATGATGATCGGCGAGCGCTGCGCGGATTTGATCCGGGCGGACCTCATCCGCGCCGGACACACCGATGGCGCTGAGAGGGCCGCTGAAGAGAAAGAGGTGGAGCTCAGCCCGTCCTTCGCCTGAGAGGCAAGTTCCGGAGGCTAGTTGATTTCACCCGCGTCCAATGGCGGCCGCGGGGTGCATCGTGCGTACTTTTCTGACTTAGGAGTTCACGTCTTGGAACCCAGCAAGAGTATTGATTCAAGCGGCATGGATGAATTTGGCTACACCCAGACCCTGGACCGGAGCATCGGCAAGTTTGCCAGCTTCGCCGCAGGCGTCAGCTACATCTCCATCCTGACCGGCGTCTTCCAACTGTTCTACTTTGGTTTTTCCATGGCCGGCCCGGCGTACGCCTGGTCCTGGCCGATCGTCTTCGTCGGCCAGCTGATGGTGGCGCTCTGTTTCGCCGAGCTGGCCGGCCGCTACCCCGTGGCGGGATCGGTCTACAACTGGGCCAAGCGGCTCTCGTCGGGGACCTCGTCCTGGCTGGCGGGCTGGCTGCTGCTGCTCTCCTCCATCGTGGCGCTGGGCTCCGTGGCGCTGGCCCTGCAGCTCACCCTGCCGCAGCTCTGGTCCGGTTTCCAGTTCGTCGGTGACGGCACCGGACCCTACGACTTCGCCATGAACGGCGTGGTGCTGGCCACCATCATGATCACCATCTCCACCCTCATCAACGCCTTCGGTGTGAAGCTGATGACCAGGATCAACAGCATCGGCGTCTTCGTGGAGCTGACCGCGGCCGTGCTGCTGATCCTCGCGCTGGGCTGGCACGTGGTGCGGGGGCCCGAGGTCTTCTTCGACACTGCCGGCTTCGGCGAAGGGCACGACCTTGGCTTCTTCGGCGTCTTCCTCATCGGCGCCATGGCGTCCGGCTACGTCATGTACGGCTTCGACACCGCCAGCTCCCTCGGCGAGGAAACGAAGGATCCCAAGCGCACGGCACCCAAAGCCATCCTGCGGGCCATTACGGCCTCGTTCCTGCTGGGCGGCCTGATCCTGCTGTTTGGCATCCTGGCCGCACCGGACCTGGCCGATCCCAAGGTGGGAGCTGCCGACGGCGGCCTGCAGTACATTGTGCTCTCCGTCCTGGGCGGACCGTTCGGCAAGGCCTTCCTGGCCTGCATCGTGGTGGCCGTGGTGGTCTGCACCCTGGCTGTCCATGCCGCCGCCATCCGCATGATGTTCGCGATGGCCCGGGACAACAACCTGCCGCTCAGCCGGCAGCTCAGCAAGGTGGATCCGGTCCGCAGGACCCCCAAGATCGCGGCGATCGTGATCGGCGTTATGGCCGTCATTCCGCTGCTGGTCAACGTGATGCAGCCGGCCATCTTCACCATCATGTCCAGCATCAGCATCGTCCTGATCTACCTGTCCTACCTCCTGGTGACTGTTCCGTTGCTGCGCAACCGGCTCCTGAAGAAGTGGCCGCTCGCCGCAGACGGCACCGAGCCCGGATTCAGCCTTGGCAAATGGGGCCTGCCGGTGAACATCCTGGCGGTCTTCTGGGGCGGTGCCATGACACTGAATCTGGTCTGGCCCCGGCCGGAGATCTACAACTCGGTGCCGCCGTTCGAGTGGTACCTGCAGTGGGGCGGCGTGATCTTCGTGGCCGCTGTGATCATTGGCGGGACCCTGCTCTACCGCCTGAAGATCCGCCACCAGACCGGGGTGCTGGCCGAGCACGCCGCGGCGGTCGCCGCACATCCGTCGTCGGCTGGTGCCGCTCAGTACCGCGCAGCGCAGGACGAAGCAGCGCAGCACGAGGCAGCGCAGCGCAAAGCTCCGGAGGATGCGCTGGTAACCGCGTCGGAAGCGTCGTAACGCCCCCGGAAGGGTCGACGACGGCACTCACCTGAGCGCCGTCGTCGGCCCTTTTGCGTTGGTGACTCCCGCGCAGGTGAGTGACTTAACGTCACACAACGCGACGGCCTCCGGATCCGGACAAGCACGTCCTACCCTTGACAGGTGACTTTGACTAAGATCCGCACCGCCGCCGCGAGCTCCCTCGCCGCCGCCGGTCTCCTGTTTGCCCTTGCCGCCTGTTCCGCGCCGGCCGCCACCCAGCCCACCACCTCTGCCCCTGCCTCCACGGCAGCGGCTTCATCCAGCGCCGCCGCCGGGCCCTGCACCGGCGTGAAGGTCATCGTCGATTCCGGCTCCCTCAAGCAGGCTGCCGCTGACACGTCCGTTTGCGTGCCCGTGGACGCGCCGACTGCCGCCTCCAAGGTGCTGGACGAGGCAAAGGTGAAAACCGAGGGCACCGCGCAGTACCCCAAGGAACTGGTATGCCGGGTGAACGGCGTGCCCGCCGCCGACCTCGACATCACCCACAAGGGCGGCACGTACCGGGAAGACTGCAGCAAGATGCCCGCAGCCTTCGCCTACTGGGCCCTCTGGGTCAAGCCGGCCACCGGCGACTGGGCCTACGCACAGGAAGGCCTCGCCACCCTGCAGGTAAGCCCGGGCCAGAGCCTGGAACTGCTCTTCACGGTCGACGGCGAACCGGCCGCCCCCAAGGCATGACCTTTCGACCCGCGCCGTTACGAGCTGGGGCGGCCCTCGCCGTCGTCTTCATCGCGGCGCGGGTCATCTACCGCATCCTTTTCAATGGGGCGGGCCTCGGCGGACCGGTCCTGCTCGACCTGCCGGCAGTGCCGCTGCCTGCCCCGTACGCCCATGTGGTCCTCCTCGGTCCGGTCACGGCGCAGGGGCTGTGGGCGGCGGTCCTGTCCGCCCTGCCGATTGCCGGGATGATCCTCGCTTTCGGCATTCTCAACGCCTGGGTGGATGTGGCCCGCGGCTTTGTGCACCTGGCCCGCGGCGGCCCCATGCAGGGCCTGGCCCGGACCCTTGTGGTGGCCTGGGCGGCGCTCCCGGCACTTTCCGACGCCGTGACCTCCGTCCGCCTGGCCTTCCGGTTGCGGGGCGAACGGTTCGGGCCCCGGGCCCTGGTGCCCGTGTTGGAGCGCACCCTCGAGCATGCCAGCCGGGTGGCCGCAGCCCTGGAGCTGCGCGGTTTCGGGAGCCGGGCACCCCATTCATCCATCGGCGGTACCGACGCACCGCTTCTGGTCCGGGACGCACTGTTCCGCATTGGTGACGCGCAGGTGCGCATCACCGGGTTCACGCCGTCGAGCGGGTCCGTTACGGTGATCACCGGGCCGACGGGCTCCGGCAAATCCACCATCCTGCGGGGCGTCGCCGGCCTCCTCTCGCACGTTGACGGCGGAGAAATCTCCGGCACCGTGCGGGTCGCCGGAACGGACCGTGCCACCACACCCCCGCGCGATACCGCGCGCCTCATCGGCGTCGTCCTGCAGAATCCCCGCGCCGCCTTCGCCACCACCCGGGTCCGGGACGAAATCGGCCTCGCACTGGAGCTGCGCGGCATGGCATCCGGAACCGCCAAGGCCCGGGTGCTGGAGGTCGCTGAGCATATCGGAGTGTCGGCCCTGCTGGACCGGAACGTCAGCACCCTGTCCGCGGGTGAGGCAACGCTGGTAGCCATCGCCGCGGCAGTGGTGGAGCATCCGGCCCTGCTCCTGGTCGATGAGCCGCTGGCCGACCTTGACACCGCCGCGCGCGGACACGTGATCGCCGTGCTCAACGTCCTCGCCCGCCAAGACCGTGTCTGCGTCATCGCGGCGGAGCACCGGGCGGAACAGTTCGTCCCGGTTGCCGACTCGTGGTGGACCATCGACGACGGCGCCCTGGTGCCGGGTGCCTCACCCTCCGCGCCTCTGCCTCGTGTTCACGGCCCAGCCCCGGCCTCCTACGATGAGCACGCGCCGGTGCTGACCGCGCCGGTGCTGACCGCGGCAAATCTTGCGGTGCACCGCAAAGGCAAGACGCTGGTGCGCGACGCGTCCCTGACCCTGCACCGCGGCGAAGTGGTGGCCCTGGTGGGGCCGAACGGGGCCGGGAAGTCGTCCGTCCTCGTGGCGCTGGCCCTCGGTGAAGGCACGTTGGAAGGCAGGGACCGTCAAGGAACGGTCGACGGCGGCCGCGTCGCCCTTGTCCCGGACGCCTCGGACGACCTCTTCACCAGGGATACGGTGGCGGGAGAGCTCCGCGCGGCCGAGCGGCGCCAGGCGCGGGCTGCGCGTCAGGCCCGCACCGCGCGCCGCCCAAGCAATGCCCAACTTCCCCCAATGCCTGCGGCGTCACGCCTGGCCCGTTTGCGGGGAGACGTCCGGATCCCCATTGGGCATGAGCACCCCCGGGACCTCTCCGCGGGAGAGCGCCGGATCCTTGCCATCGCGCTGCAGACCATGGACGACCCCCAGGTCCTCCTGATCGATGAGCCCACCCGCGGGCTGGATCCCGCGGCCCGCACGGCAGTTTCGGCGGCGTTGCGGGCGGCGGCGGACTCCGGTGCTGCGGTCCTGATCGCCACGCACGACCTCGATTTTGCCCACGGCCTCGGGGCCCGGATCCTGCCGATGCGTGACGGCGTCGCGCCCTCTTCCGTGCCGGAAGCCGCGGCGGCCGCTGCACCTGAACCGCCCCTGCCGTTTTCCCGGCCAGCGGGTGCCGGACCGCGGCAACGGGTCATCGAACCAACGGATACCCAGGGCGCGGCAAAACAGCGCCACATCCGGATGCCGCGGGGCGTCGAACTGGCAGTGCTCACGGCCGCAAACCTTCTGGCCCTCGCAGCATTCTGCTGGCCGCTGCTCGCCGCGGCCTTCCCGGAGGATGCCGCCGCGGCCCTCCCCTACGCGGCGCTGGCCATCGCACCGATTGCCGCCGTCGCCGTCGTTGTGTCCGTGGACGGCTCGGTCCGCTCCGCTCATACGGTCGCGTTGCTCGGCGTCCTGGCCGCCGTCGGTTCGGCGGTGCGGGTGGCGAGCACCGGCGTCGGGGGCGTGGAGGCAGTCTTTATCCTGCTGATCCTGGCCGGCCGGGCCTTCGGTGCGCGTTTCGGCATGCTTCTCGGTGCCGCCACCATTGCCCTCTCCAGCGCCTTGTGGGGTGGGATCGGGCCGTGGACGCCGTTCCAGATCTTCGCCTGCGCATGGGTGGGCGCCGGGGCCGGCCTGCTCCCCCGCCGGGTGCGGGGCAAGGCCGAGCTGTGGATGCTGTGCGGCTACGGGGTTGTGGCGTCCTACCTGTTCGGCCTGCTGACCAACCTGTGGTTCTGGCCCTTCGCCGTGGGCGCCGGCACCGGCATCTCCTACATACCGGGCGCCCCGCTGGGCACCAACCTCAGCAGCTTCCTGCTCTACTCGCTGGTGACGTCGACGGCGGGCTGGGACACCCTGCGTGCCGTCACCACGATCGTCGGAATCGCCGTGGTGGGGCGGGCCATCCTCGCCGCACTGCGGCGGGTGAAGCCGGTGTACAACAACGGCGGGCAGGCCACCAAGGACCCACCCGCCGTCGTATCTGATCTGGAAGAGATCAGGCGTTAGTTTTCCGCTTGAACCAGCCCCACACGGCCGTGGCCACGAACAGGATCAGGCCGATGAATGCCAGCCACAGCAGGCCCTTCACCACGAAGCCGAGGATCGACAGGACAAGCCAGATGATAAGCAGTGTGATGATAATTCCCATAGGGGAAGCTTAGGCCTTTGTTCCTGCTGAAACCGGCTCCAACTCACACCTTGAAGTACTTCGCCTCCGGGTGGTGGAACACGAACGCGTCGGTGGACTGCTCGGGGTGCAGCATCAGCTCATCGCTGAGCACCACGCCCATCCGTTCGGGTTTCAGGAGCTCGGTGACCTTGCGGCGGTCCTCCATGTCCGGGCACGCGGGGTAGCCGAGCGAGAACCGGGCACCGCGGTAGTCGAGCTTGAACAGGCCGGCTTTGTCCTTCGGCTCCTCGGAAGCGAAGCCCAGCTCGGAGCGGATGCGCGCATGCCAGAATTCCGCGAGCGCCTCGGTGAGCTGCATGACCAGGCCGTTGAGCTCGTAGTAGTCGCGGTAGTGGTTTCCCTTGAACAGCTCGCCGGTCACCTCGTCGATCTTCGAGCCGGCGGTGACCAGCTGCACCGGCAGGACATCCACCTGCCCGGATTCGCGCGAGCGCACAAAGTCGGCAAGGCACAGGTGCCGGTCGCGGCGCTGGCGCGGGAAGTCGAAGCGGAGCCGCTCGGTGCCGATCGGGCCGCCTGAGCCGCCGTCGGGGGCGAGCAGGCCCGCGGTGCCGAGAACGCCGTCGGAATCCGTACCGTGGTGGAGCACCACCACCTGTTCCCCCTCGGAGACCACCGGGAAGTAGCCGTACGCCACGGACGCGTCGAGCATTCCCTCGCCGAGGATGCGGTCCAGCCAGTACCGCAGGCGCGGCCGGCCCTCGCGTTCCACGAGTTCCTCGTAGGAGGCGCCGTCCTCGCCACGGCCGGGCTTGAGTCCCCACTGCCCCATGAAGGTGGCTCGTTCGTCGAGGAAGGTGGCGTAGTCGTGGAGGGCGACACCGCGAACGATGCGGGTGCCCCAGAACGGCGGCGACGGCACGTGGTTGTCGGACGCGACGTCGGACCGGCCGGGCATCGCTTCCGGCTCGGTCACCGTAAACTTCGGGCCGCCTTTATGGATCCGCTTCTTCAGCGGCGGGAGGCCGACGGCGTCGGGGTCGGCGCCGCGGGCCACCTGCACCAGCGGTTCCATGAGTGAGAGGCCCTCGAACGCGTCCTTGGCGTACCGGACGGTTCCTTCAAACTGCTCCGCCAGGTCCTGCTCCACGTAGGCGCGGGTCAGGGCTGCGCCGCCGAGGATGATGGGCCACTTCTTCGCGAGGCCGCGGGACTGGAGTTCGGCGAGGTTCTCCTTCATCACCACGGTGGACTTCACCAGCAGGCCGGACATGCCGATCACGTCGGCGTTGTGTTCTTCGGCTGCGGCCATGATCTCGGCGATCCCCTGCTTGATGCCGATGTTGACCACTTTGTAGCCGTTGTTGGTGAGGATGATGTCCACCAGGTTCTTGCCGATGTCGTGCACGTCGCCGCGGACGGTGGCGATCACCATGGTGCCCTTGCCGGACGAATCCGACTTCTCCATGTGCGGCTCGAGCAGGGCCACCGCGTTCTTCATCACCTCGGCGGACTGCAGCACGAACGGCAGCTGCATCTCGCCGGCGCCGAAGCGCTCACCGACGACCTTCATGCCTTCGAGCAGCTGGTCGTTGATGATGCCGAGCGGGGTCATGCCCTCGCTGCGTGCGAGGTCGAGGTCCTCTTCGAGGCCTTTGCCTTCGCCGTCGATGATGCGCCGTTGCAGGCGTTCGCCCGTGGGCAGCGCCGCGAGTTCCGCGGCGCGCTGGTCCTTCAGTGCTGCTGTGTCGACGCCGGCGAACATGTCCAGCATGATGTTGAGGGGGTCGTAGGTGACGTTGCCGTCGGCGTCGTATTCGCGACGGTCCCAAACGAGGTCCAGGGCCACCTTGCGCTGCTCCTCCGGCAGGGAAGCGAGCGGCACGATCTTGGCGGCGTCGATGATGCCGCTGGTCAGGCCGGCCTGCACGGCCTCGTGCAGGAACACCGAGTTGAGGGCCATGCGCGCTGCCGGGTTCAGCCCGAAGGACACGTTGGAGACGCCGAGGGTGGTGTTGATGCCGGGGTACTTGGCGGTGATCTGGCGGATGGCCTCGATGGTTTCGATGCCGTCCCGGCGGGTTTCTTCCTGGCCGGTGGCGATCGGAAAGGTCAGGGCGTCGACGATGATGTCCTCGACGCGCATCCCCCATTCGCCCACCAGGGCGTCGACGAGGCGCGAGGCGATGGCCACTTTGCCCTCGGTGGTGCGTGCCTGGCCCTGCTCGTCGATGGTCAGGGCGATCACGGCGGTGCCGTGTTCCTTCACGAGCGGCATGATGCGCGCGAAGCGGCTGTCCGGGCCGTCGCCGTCCTCGTAGTTGACGGAGTTGACCACCGGGCGTCCGCCGATGAGTTCGAGCCCGGCCCGGAGGACGGGCGGTTCGGTGGAGTCGATGACGAGCGGGAGGGTGGAGGCCGACGCGAAACGTGAGACGACCTCCTTGATGTCGGCCACGCCGTCGCGCCCCACGTAGTCGATGCAGACGTCGAGCAGGTGCGCACCGACGCGGACCTGCTCGCGGGCGATGTCCACGCAGTCGTCCCAGCGCTCGTCCAGCATCGCCTGGCGGAACGCCTTGGAACCGTTCGCGTTGGTCCGCTCGCCGATGGCGAGGTAGGCGGACTCCTGGTCGAAGTTCACGTGGTGGTAGAGGGAAGCGATGCCGGCTTCACGCTCGGTGGGAAGGCGGCTGCCGTCGGCGCCCCTCCCGCCGCTGGTGACCGCGGCACTCTCGCGCAACGGCGCAAGGCGCTCGACGACGGCGGCCATGTGCTCCGGCGTCGTACCGCAGCAGCCGCCCACCAGGCCCAGGCCGAATTCGCGCACGAACTGCTCGTGCGCGGTGGCGAGTTCGGTAGGTGAGAGCGGATAGTGCGCGCCGTTGGGGCCAAGGACCGGGAGGCCGGCGTTGGGCATGCAGGCGATGGCGACGGAGGACTGCTTGGAGAGGTGGCGGAGGTGCTCGCTCATCTCGTCCGGCCCGGTGGCGCAGTTCAGGCCGATGGCGTCGACGCCGAGCGGCTCGAGGGCGGTGAGCGCGGCGCCGATCTCGGAGCCCATCAGCATGGTTCCGGTCGTTTCAACGGTCACCTCAACGAAGATGGGGAGCCTGACGCCGCGGGTGACGATGGCCTGCTTGCAGCCGTTGACTGCGGCTTTGGTCTGCAGGAGGTCCTGGCTGGTTTCGATGAGGAAGGCATCCGCTCCCCCGTCGATGAGGCCCTCGGCCTGCAGGGCGAAGGTCTGCTTGAGGTAGTCGTAGCTGGTGTGCCCGAGGCTGGGGAGCTTGGTGCCCGGCCCCATGGAGCCCAGGACCCAGCGCATGCGGCCGTCAGTTTTTTCTGCCGCTTCGGCGCGCTCCCGGGCGATCTCCGCGCCCTTGCGGGCGAGCTCTTCGATCCGGTCGTCGATGCCGTAGTCGGAGAGGTTGGACCAGTTCGCACCGAAGGTGTTGGTCTCGACGGCGTCGATGCCTGTGGCGAAGTACGCGTCGTGGATGTCCGCGAGGACATCCGGCCGGGTGTGGTTGAGGATCTCGTTGCAGCCCTCCAGGCCGAGGAAGTCGTCCTCGAGCGAAAGGTCCCTGCCCTGCAGCATGGTTCCCATCGCCCCGTCGGCGATAACGACCCGGTGGTTCACTGCGTCCAGCAGGGCCTGGGCACGGGCGGGGCGGGGGACGGACTCAATATCAAGCGCAAAACGAGGCATCTAAACAGACTACGGCGGGGGCCCGTGCAGTGCACTGTGTGTCTGTGTACTACGGCGGGGGGTGGGCGGTGCTGCCCTGCACCAGTTGCAGGGAAAGCGGACGACGGCGGACCGTCCGCCTTCGTGGGAGCCGTTGCCACTCGTTCCGCCGTCGCTGAGCGGGAATGCGCTTGAACGGTGCGGGTGTAGTCGAGGTGTCGAGCCGGGTTTTGGGATCGGGACAGCGTTGCTGGCGGGTCGGACGGCGACGGCCTGGCAGGGCTGCTACGCAGCTAAAACGCCGGAGTTGCTTTGCCTGACCACTGGGCGATGGACTATCGATCCCGGAGCCGCAAAGTGGGCCGTGAGCTGAATGCAATGAGCCTCAGTGAACTCCAGTGACACGATCTGAGCCGAGCATTGACAGCGCCTCATTCGTCCACCAATAGCGTAGCCTTACCCCAGCCAATCAAAGGGGGAGTTTTGGCCAACACCAGTGAGCTGCGAATGAGTCGGGCGCGCCTGTACGTCCTGATCGATGGGTTCGAGCAGGATATGCGCAGTGTTGTGGAGAGATATCTCTTGGATCATCAGGAAGAGAACCTTCTTCTCACAGCGGACGAATTCTCCAACGCAAAGCGGCGTCAAGAAGTCGATCCGAACGGCGAAGACGTTAGCGTGATTCACTATCTAGACATCCAAACTTGCTTCGACGTGATGGTTCGCAACAAGGGTGAACTACCCTACGAGCTGACGAGCGAACTGAGCTTGAACGCTGCCTCATTCTCACAGCTTGTGCCTATACGCCACCGCGTTATGCACGGTCGACCGCTTGGGTCAGACGACCCCAGCAAGACCATATCCCTGCTTAGCGCATTCGGCTCGCGACACTGGCAATCAACCCGCCAAACGTTGGGGCGCCTTAAGGATGACCCAACTTGGGAGCCTTATTTCGAAAAGCTACCTGCCCCATTTGAGAGAACCCTCCACAATTTGCCAGAACCCGATTGGGATGAGACAACATTCATTGGTCGGAAAGCGGAGGCCCAAAAACTCTTGGATAGTCTGCGAAACCGCAGAAATTCAGTGATTACAGTTACTGGCGAAGGTGGAATAGGAAAGACTGCATTAGCTCTTGACGTTGCGTACACCCTCGTCGATAGCGACGAGAATCCTTACGAAGCCGTTCTGTGGGTCTCCCTCAAAACCGAAAAGCTGACCGCCTACGGAGTTCAGGAACTCAAAGACGCCATCCAGGGTTTTGATCATACGATTGTTGCTCTAGGGCGGGGACTCGACTCGACTTTTTCGGGCAGTCTCACGGAACTGGCATCTGCCCTTACAGGCATTGAATGCCTAATTATTGTTGATAATCTCGAATCGGCTCAGGGGCAAGAAATCGTCGAGATGTATGATGCTTTACCTAACTCCGTGAACTACCTCTTCACAAGTCGACTCGGCATAGGCCAACTTGAGCGACGTTTTCCTCTCCCGCCACTGAGTGAGCAAGAAGCCAAACTACTACTCAGAAAATTTGCGGTTGCCCGACAGCAAAAACGCTTGGCAGGCTTGTCAGAGGTCACCATAACCAACGTCGTCCAACAACTACGAAACAGCCCACTGGCAATCCGGTGGTATGTGCTCGCTAGTGAAGCAGGACGCGTCCCGCTGGATACGCTGCGCGATCAAAGGGAGCTGCTCGATTTCTGCGTCAAGAACGTTTACGACAGCTTAAGTGAAAATTCCAAGGCCGTGCTCACCGTACTCCGAGCGCTGGACCGCGCGATTGGGTTCGATGAATTCGCCATCCTTACAGAGATGATGATCGACGAACTTAGGGTTGTCACTCAAGAACTCACGCGCGGGTCCCTTGTGGTAGTCGAGGCTGAAGCTGCCGGCGCGATAGCTGGCAGGCTTGCGCTTACACCAACCGCAAGATCCTTCTTAGCACGCCCAGACCATACGGGGAGTTTTATCGCAGCCGTCCTTCTGCGAGAACGTCAGTTTAAGGCGTCCATTGAAGAGGGCTACTCCCAAAAGCGAATGATCAGTCCACTACGCGTGAGGCCGCGTGATGCCAATGACTACCCAGCTATGTATCTTCTGCAAATGGCGTTGACGCTGGCAAAATCCAATAAGTTTGCCAAGGCATACGAACATCTCGAACGAGCAAAAAGCTTCAACCCAGAGTTCTCAGAGGTATATCGCGTCTCGGGTTATGTGCGGGCCCTTGAGGACCATAACGAGACCGCTGTTTCGGAATATCAAACTGCGCTTTCGTATGCCTCTGACCCACCATCGATTGCTTCAGCCAGCCATGCTCTAGCCGACGTCCTAGCGCGTCGCCTCCACAACGCAACACTGGCGCTCCCACACGCAAGAAGGGCCCATGAGTCTTATCCCTGCGGTGACACTGCGCTCCTCCTGGGCAAGGTCCTCATTTGGACAAGCCAGTATAAAGAAGGGCAAGAGTACCTCGAGGAAGCCCAGGATTCGGCGACGGGCAAGCACCATTTCATCATCTCCACGGTCCTAATAGACTCTTGGGCACGGTGGGCTGACGATGAGTACAAAGCGCGAAACTTCAGGGGCGCCTACGAAAAGGCAAAAACAGGCTTCTACAGCGGTCAGGTTCTTCTTAGCACTCCGCACCACGACAATAAACTGGTCAATGCCTTGGCAGAATGCACAATCAACTGTATTCGGGGGTGGGTGAAGGGTGATAGCGTGCTATCCGAACATGATCATCGATTGTTTCAACAAATCTCAGAATTCCTGCATACTCACTCAAGTGGAATTTCGTCACGGAAGAAGCACTACGTCCATGAGGCTTTAGGCACTATTCAGAGTCTTGATCGCATTCCCGACTTGCTAAAAACTGAGTTCAATAAAAGTTATGCCTTATTGAGCCTCTAGCTAGTGAATCAATCCATCTCTCTTTGCCACGCTAATCTTCAGTCTTCATAGATCTCGTCGGCGAGATGGCAACTGAATTATGCATGCTTTGCAAGCTTCAAGCATATTACAAAGTATCATCGCTGTTGACAAATATCCAATTTGAAACACTCATTCCGATCCAAATGATGTCTTGGGAGATACGACCCGCAGGGAAAGTTTATGACTGCGGCAGAACTTGCACAAATCATCTCGGCACTGGAGGTTGATTAGTTACCGAGAACGCTCGGTTGATAATTCCACTTCAAAAATAGATAAAACAGAATTATTGGGGGAAACTTGTGTCACAAAAGAAGAGTCGTTCACGTCAATGTGAAGTTGAACGATGAGCTCGACAGGATTTTGTATCCAGGGTCACATCTTGGAACGTATGACATTGGGGGAACATATTTCAAAGTTTCGTTCGATCCTGTCGATTTCAAGTATTCACGCCCCATTCACCACCATGTACGGAATAGGCTCACGGCCAGCACGCAGAAACGTCTAGACATCAAAGTGTGGCGTAACGAAGAAACGAAACCTGCCTCGCCGAACGAACGCAGAACTCCATTCATACTCGCGGCAGTGATTATCGTCTTGGTGGCATTTCTGTCGTGGCAGATACTTTCGTTGCAGCTGGCCCTAGGTACTCTGGAAGAATCAGTGCCGATAGCGCTATTGCTGAGCACCGCTGTGACCGGGGCCACAGCGGCGGGCCTTATCGGCTACAGGGGGCTAAGCCGGAGTGATCCCTTTGAGCCGGAGCTTCGTTGGCAGGCCCTTCATCTGGGAACCGTAATCATCATACTCGCCGGGAATTGCCTGCAACTCTGGATTGGGGACTGGTTCGCTGAGGTCCTTGCCACGCTTTGGGCTGATTGGGCCGATGCTAGAGCATTCGTCAAAGTCTCTATGGCGACCCTCAGTGTCACCGCCACCGTGGGGGTCGCCTTCTTCTCAGGCGTCCGAACAATCTGGTGGTGGACGGTCTTAGAGGAATTACAGCGGAAACGTCCAGCTTTGAGGAAGTGGGGCGATCGCCTCAATCGACGACGAGAAGCCACGGCTGCAGACTTAGTCTCAGGAGCCGCGTCGCTTTAGGTGGGGGGATGGAAATAGGTAGCAACGGGCTCGGGGAGCGCCTGACTGGCTTTTCCTGGTTTCGATGGCTTCTAAGACCGGGACTTTGCGGAAGTAGAACCAGCCATCAAACCTCCGCCACAGGAGCCGCGAACTGGGCCTCGTACAGCTGCTCGTAAGTCCCGCCCGCAGCCAGCAACAATGCAGGCACCATGCCCTTCCGCGAGCGCAGCTCGCGCCGGGAAACCGAGGTGACATCCACGCCGTCGAGCGCTATCCGCCCCGCATCAATCTCTTAGAACCGCATCACCACCAGCGTCCTCTTCCCGGCCCAGCTGGGAACCTAATCGCCGCGATCTTCTGCCGTACGCGGCGACGGTGAGCGACGCCGGGGACCTCCCGCCGTCGTCCGCCTGCGTTTCGGTGAGGTGCCTACTCACCGCTGCACAAGCGTCACGTCGAAGGTGTACGAGTCGGCCCGGTAGAGATGCCGGCCGGTTTCGATGGCGCGGCCGTTGTCGTCGGACGCTGTTCGCTGCATGGTGACGAGGGCGCTACCCGGGGTGACACCGAGGAGCCCGGCCTGCCGCGCGTCCGAGGTGGTGGCGCCGATGCTCTGGCTCGCGACTCGCAGGTTGATGCCGGCCCCGCGCAGCAGTCCGTACAGTCCATTCACCTCGAGGAGCGCCGGGGTGATGCCGGGGATGGTGCCGGCGATCCAGTTCTCCATCAGGGAAAGCGGCTCCCCGCCAACGGAGCGGAGCCTGATGACGTGGTAGACGGTGGACCGGGGCGGAAGCTGGAGGGTGTCCTGGATCTGTGGTGCGGCCGGTCCGTGCGAGAAGGAAGTGACTTCCGTCGCCGGTGTGCGCCCGCTGCCGGTAAGGTCATCGAAAAGGCTCGTGAGATCGATGGCGCGGCGGATGGGACCGGCAACCACCTGCGTTCCTACGCCGCGTTTGCGGACCAGCAGTCCCTGGCGGACAAGCTCGTCCATGGCCTGTCGCATGGTGGGCCGGGAAAGCCGCAGCGTTGCGGCGAGGGCGAGTTCGCTCTCCAGCCGCTGACCCCGGGCCAGGCGCCCGTCATGGATGGCGGCTTCTATGCCCGATGCCACCTGCCGGTAGAGCGGGACGGGCGAATTTCGGTCGACACGCAGGTCCAGGGACGGCATTGGGTGGCTCCTTGGTCCAGCGTTCCGGTGGGTTGGGAGAGGTGGCGCCGGCGGCCGTGCGGCCGCCGGCACCAGCGTGTTTAGTTCCGTTTGTTGAAGATGACGTCGACGGCGACCGCAAGGATGATGACTGCACCCTTGACCATGCCCTGCCAGTATGCCGCGACGCCGAGCAGCACCAGGCCGCTGGACAGCGACGCGAGGATGAGAACTCCGACGATGGTCCGCGGGACCGATCCGAAGCCTCCGCTGAGCCGGGTGCCGCCGATGATAACCGCAGCGATCGCATCCAGTTCGGCTCCCGGCAGGGCCACCGGGGAGGCAGTCTGGAGCCGGGCGGTCAGGAGGATGCCGGCGATTCCGGCGCACAAGGCGCAGACAATGTAGGCGATGGTCAGGACCTTGTTGACCTTGATGCCCGCCAGTCGGCTGGCCTCGAAGTTTCCGCCCACTGCGTAGATGTGGCGTCCGAAGCGCGTGTGGGCGAGGACGATGTGGGCTGCGATGGCGATGCCGATGAACCAGAACACTATGCTGGAAACGCCCATGATCTTCAGCGACGTCAAGCCGGCGAGCCAGCCCGGAAGCTTGCTGACGGAGCCGCCGTCGTTGATCAGCAGTGCCACGGACGTCAGGATCGTGTACATGCCCAGGGTGACGACGAACGGGTTGACCTTGGCCCTGGAGATCAGGGTGCCGCTGACCAGTCCGACAATGATGGAGGACAGTACGGCGAGGGCGATGGCCGGGAACATCCCGAGGGGGCTCACCAGACCAACCACCATTCCGGCGACGACGGCGGTGCGGGCGACGGCGAGGTCGAACCCGCCGGTGAGCATCACCACGGTCTGGCCGATGGCCAGGATGCCGATCACGGACGCGCTGAGGAGGATGTTGCGGATGTTGCCCTCGGACAGGAACTCCGGACGGACCGCTGCAAAGACCAGCAGCAGGACCCCGAAGAAGATGATGAGGCCGTTGCGGCGGAGAACGGGACGAAGCTGCTTGGTCCAGTTCGGCCGGGAGGACGACTTCGGCAGCTGCGCCCCGGTTGGTGTGGCAGCTGGTGCCGTGGATTGGATGGTCATTGGTTTGCTCCCTGCTTGAGGTGTTCCTCGGCCGCCATGCGGGCCCGGAGAACGGCTTCTTCCGTGGCGTCCTTGCCACTCATTTCCGCCACGACGCGGCCTTCGTCAAAGACGAGGACCCGGTGGCTCATGCCCTGCAGCTCGGCCTGATCCGCCGAGACGATGATGACGGCCATGCCCGTTGCGGTCAGCTCCACGATCTGGTCATAGATTTCCCGGCGGGCACCGACGTCGACGCCGAGCGTGGGCTCGTCCAGGATCAGCAGCTTCGGCGAGATGGCGGCCCAGCGTGCAAGTAGGGCCTTTTGCTGATTGCCGCCGCTGAGGGTGACGATCTCCTGGTTGGGGCTGGCCGACCGTACGTCGAATTTGCGGATCAGGTCCAGGCCGATCCTTTTCTCCGCCCGGGGGTTGATGATCCCCAGACGGCCGAGCCCGTGGGCCTTGACCAGGGTGGCGTTCCGCCAGACAGACAGGGACGGGATCAGTCCGTCCGTTTTGCGGTCTCCGGACACGTACCCGATCCCGGCCGCCGTCGCGAGGTCGGGCCGCCCGTGCGGGAGCGCCTTGCCCTTCAGCGTCATGGTTCCGCGGCCGTTGTCCGCACCGAAGATGATGCGTGCAATGTTCCGCTGGCCAGCGCCGATGGCGCCGGTAATGCCGAGGATTTCACCGGCGTGGACGGTGAAGCTGACATCGCGGGCCCGCTTCCCGGAAACACCCTTAACTTCCAGGACCGGCTCGGGACGGACTGCCGGCAGCTCGGGGAACAGGTCGGTGATCTGGCGGCCCACCAGCAGCGGGATGATTTCGTCCGGCACGGAGTGTTCCTTGTCCAGTTCACCGGCGTAGGACCCGTCACGCAGCACCACCACGCGGTCACAGATCCTGGGGATTTCATCAAGCCGGTGGCTCACATAAAGCACGGGGATCCCCTGGGCTTTGAGCTTGCGGATGACGTCGAACAGTTCGTCCACTTCGTCCGGGTTCAGGGCCGCCGTGGGCTCATCCAAGATGATCAGGGTTCCCGCTTCGCTGGAGGCCTTGAGGATCTCGACCCGCTGGCGCTGGGCAACGGTGAGGTCACCGGCCAGGGTTTTGAGGGGCAGCTCGATGCCGGAGCGGTCCACGAGTTCCTGGGCACGGCGCAGGGTTTCGCGCTTGCGGATCCAGAAGTTCGCGCCCTTGGTGCCGGGTTCCTTGCCCAGCACCAGGTTCTCGGCGACGGTGAGGTTGTCCGCCAGCATGGAGTGCTGGTGAACGGTGGCGATGCCGGCGGCGAGGGCCTCGGAGGGTTCCTTAAAGTGGGTGTCCGTGCCGTTGATGACGATAGTGCCGCCGTCGGGACGGTAGACGCCGGAGAGAACCTTGATGAGCGTCGACTTGCCTGCGCCGTTTTCGCCGAGCAGGCCGACTACTTCACCGGCGTACAGGTCAAGATCGATTCCCTTGAGGGCCGGCACGCCGGCGAAGAGCTTGCGGATGCCCTTCGCCGACACACGGGGTGTTTCTGTTGTGGCAGGCACTGGTGTCACCACTCGCCCGGGTACTGGCCGACGTTTTCCTTCGTCACCTTGACGGCGGAAACCTCAACGGTGGGGCGGTCGCCAAGGGTCGCCGTCGTGACCTGTTCCTTGCGGAGGATCTTCACCAGCGTTTCGACGGCGGCAGTGGCGTCCTGCTTCGCGGACACCCAGACGGTGCCGTACAGTTCACCGGCCTGCACTGCTGCGGTGCCTTCGATGCTTCCGCCGATGCCGATCACCTTGATGCCGTCCTGGCGGCCCTGTTCCTTGATGACGCGGGCGGCGGCGACGGCCTCCGGGTCAGTCTGGGCCAGCATGATGTCCACCTTGGGGTGCTTCTGCAGGAGGGTCTGGGTGACTTCGACCGCTTTGGTGGGGTCGAAGTCGTTGGACTGCTTGTCGATGATCTTGACGTTGGCTGCCCCCTTGATGCCTTCCATGAGGCCCGCCGACCGTTCGATCTGCGGGGTGGACCCCAGGGTTCCTTCCTGCAGCACTACCTGGCAGGGGTTGATGTCCTTGCAGGCCTGGACCACCAGTTCGCCCTGCATCTTGCCGATGGCGACGTCGTTGAAGCCGACGTGGACGCGGGGGTTGGCGCCCTCCAGCCCGCCGTACGGAACTTCCAGGGTGCGGTTGCCGGTGATCAGGACGGCGTCGGCGTCGGAGGCCGCCTGGGCCACCGAGGCGTTGGCCTTGGGGTCCACGGAAGCGATGATGATGCCCTTCGCGCCGCCGACGAGCAGGCTGTTGACCTGGTCGTTCTGGGTGTTGGCGTCACCCTTCGCGTCGGAGAAGGAGGCTTCCACCCCGAGCTTCGCGGCGGCGTCGCGGGCTGCGTTCTGCCATCCCGTCCAGAAGGTCTGGTTGCCGGCCGGGAGGGCAATGCCGATCTTTTCCTTGCCTCCGCTGGCCGATTCCGTGCCGGCCCCTGCTGCCGAGCAACCGGCGAGTGCGAGGGCGGCGACGGCGCTGATGGCGGCGGTCTTGGCGAGTTTGTTCATGTGCTTCTCCTGAAAGTTCTTCGTTGGACTGATGCAGGTGGAGTGACCAGAAATCCCTCATGTTCTGACGTACATATGTCAGTACAAACTAGGGCTGAGGAAAACTGTAGCGCTCCAATGACGCAGGTCACAAGCGTTTTGGACAAAAAATTGTTGCGCTACAATTTTGGGCGCGCTGATGTCGTCGCGGTCGTTGGAACCGGCCCGGGCCACGTGGATGGGCCCGCCAAGGGCCCGGGCAACCCGCGGGCGGCGGCGGGTGACAAGGCCCCGGGGGCGGGGGCGAAGAGGCTTAGACGTCCAGCACCAGGAGCGGGCACTTCGAGCGCGACACGCAGACCATCATGCAGTCATTGCGGCCTTGCTCCTCCTTGGTGAGCACGGAATCACGGTGGTCCACCTCGCCCTCGAGCACTGGCGTTTCGCACGTGCCGCAGGTGCCCTCGCCGCAGGACGAGAGGATGTGGATGCCGTTTTCCCCGAGGGTTTGGAGCGTGCTCTTGTCTGCGGGGACGGTAATCCGGCGCCCGCTCTTGGCGAGCTCGATCTCGAACGCTGTGTCAGTAGCGCCCTCGATCACCTTTGGCGCGAACCGCTCGTAGTGGAGGGCGCCTTCCGGCCAGGTGGCGTTGCAGATTCTTTCGACCGCGGCGAGCAACGGCTCGGGGCCGCAGGTGTAAACGACGGACCCATCATCGGGCGATCCGAGGATGGCGGCCAGGTCCATGAAGCCGTTCGTGTCCTCCGGCCAGACGGACACGTGCTCGCCGAGCGTCTCAAGTTCCTCGCGGAGCGCCATGGATCCGGCCGTGCGGCCGCCGTAGTACAGCTTCCACGGCTTGCCCTTCTTCTTGACCTCGCGGATCATCGCTGCGATCGGGGTGATTCCGATGCCGCCCGCGATGAACACGTACCGTGCCGCATCGACGAGCCCGAAGTGGTTCCGGGGTTCCCGGATGGTCAGGGCCGCTCCGATGTGTAGCGATTCGTGAACATAGCGGGATCCGCCGCGGCTGGCGGGTGCGTTGAGGATGCCGATTGTGTACGAGCTCAGGTCGCCGGGGTCGCCGCAGAGCGAGTACTGGCGCGTGATGCCGTTGCCGAGGAGCACATCGATGTGGGCACCCGGCGCCCAGGCAGGCAGTTCGGATCCATCGGCGGCCGCCAGGGTGAGGAGGACGACGTCGGTCGCGGCGTCGGTGCGCGCCACAACCGTTGTTTTGATCTCGCGCTCATCCTCCTCGAGGGCGGGCGTGGTGCTGTTGAGGGTCATGAGTCCGGTGGACATGTGGCTTCTTCTCTCTTCCTTGAGCTAGGCGAATCGTTGAGTTACGCGAACGCGACCGGGACACTGTCGAGGACGTAGGCGTTCGGGGTGGTGGTGTAGCGGCGTGGCTCAGCCGTCAGCTCGAAGGTGCCCTTGCGGGCCACGAGCTGTTCCAGGGCCACTGTCGTTTCGAGCCGGGCCAGCGGGTTGCCGAGGCAGCCGTGGAGGCCCTCCCCGAAGCCAAGGTGCGGCTTCGGCGTGCGCAGGATGTCGAACTTGTCCGCGTCTTCAAAGACGGATTCGTCGCGGTTGGCCGAGCCGAGGATCAGGAACACGCGCTTCCCTTCGGGTATCTCCACGCCGTTCACCTCGACGGGACGGGACGTGGTGCGGGCGGTGACCTGGAAAATGGTGCGGTACCGTAGCGACTCCTCGACCGCGCGCGGGATGAGTGCGGGGTCGTTGTGCAGTGCCTGCTGCTGCTCGGGGTTCAAAGCAAGCTGCTCGAAGAGGGTGGACATCGTGCCGGCGGTGGTTTCCACTCCCCCGAGATACAAAGCGAAGGCCAGGCCCGTGGCTTCCGCAGCGTAATCTATGTCCTCCGGAGCGAGCGGTGCGCCGTCGATCTCGGCTTGGACGATCGCCGTCAGAACGTCGTTTCGAGGATTCTCCCGGCGCTCACGCAGCAAATGGGCGAGGTATTCGCGAAGTTCCCGCGACGACTCGCGGGCAAAGTCAGTCAGGTCCGCGGAGCCGAGCTTCCGGTCCTTGATGCCATGCGTCCAGCGCACGAACTTATCGCGGATGTCCCCTTCCGGCATGCCGAGGAAGTTGTAGAACACCTCGAACGGGATGGGCCATGAGTAATCGGCGGAGATGTCCACGTTCCTCTGGTCGGCGAACTTGTCGATCAGCTGGTCGCAGACCTGGCGGACCTCGTCAGTCAGCGCCCTGATGCTGCGGGGCATGAAGGAGCGTTGCACGGCGGCGCGAAGCTGATCGTGGCGGGGATTGTCGATATTCGGCAGCATGCCGGGGTAGCCGCTCTGCTCCTGCTCGAAATCATCGATATCCACGCCTTGGAAGTTGAGGTACGTTCCGTGATCCTTCAGGGCAGCTCGCACATCATCGAAACGGCTAAGGGCGAAGAAGCCCCACTTCTCGTTGTAGTAGACCGGCGCTTCGCTGCGCAGCCGGCGATAGGAGGCAAACGGGTCGTTCTGAAACTCCGCCGTGAACGGATCGTAGAGGGGCGCGTACTCGCTCTCAACGTACGGCTTCTCAATGCTGGTGGACATCGGTGTCCCTTCCTCAAGTAGTGTTGGCGCGCGCTAATGTTGACGATATTAGCGCGCGCTAATATTCGCGTCAATAGGTCTCGGCGCGTCTGGCACGGGGCTCGGCGCTACTTTGCGCAGCCACCGGCCCGCCGCCGCGGCTACATCGATGGCGCGCGCCAAGATTGAGGTATTCTGCATCTATGCCAGCAGCTTCCGTGGGTGATGTCCGATCAGTGACGATGGCGGACGTCGCCCGCGAGGCCGGAGTTTCCCGGCAGCTCGTCTCGCTCGTCCTGCGAGAGGTGGGCTACGTTTCCGAAGAGAAGCGTGAGCTCGTACTGCGCACGGCTGAGCAGCTCGGCTATCGAAGGAACGCTCTCGCCACAAGCCTCGCGTCGCGCCGCACCAATTCGATCGGCCTGGCCATCTTTGACCTGCACAACCAGGTCTACGCCGACTTCGCAGATGGCGTTCTCGATGTCATCCAGCCAGCCGGATTCCAGCTTCTGCTCTCCACGAACACCCGGGACCAGAAGAGCGTCGCCGCTGCGGTCGAGTCCCTCATCGGCCTCCGCGCAGACGGCCTCCTGCTGGCGACCCACATTCCCGGCGAGCTTAATCTGGCCCGACTGCTGGCCGGCACACCGACCGTGACCATCGGCGAAGATCCGGACATCGAACGCGTCGACGCGGTGCACGGCGATGACCGCCTCGGTGCCTACCAGGCCACCAGGCACCTGCTCGGACAAGGGCATCGCGATATCGTCTATATCGCCGGTCCGCCCACCCAGCAGAACACAGGCCGCAGCTCCGGCTACGCCGAGGCCATGGCGGAAGCGTCGCTGCCGACGCGCGTCGTCGAAGGCGACGCGACGGAGGCCGGAGGAGAACGCGCCCTGCTGGAGATGCGACGCTCGGGAACCCTCCCCACAGCAGTGCTCTGCTACAACGATTCGACCGCATTCGGCGCACTGAGCTGCGCCCAGCGTGAGCGCCTGCATGTTCCCAACGACCTTGCCATTGTGGGCTACGACAACACCCGCGCCGCTTCCTACCCCGGCGTCGACCTCACCTCCATCGATCAACAGGCCCGGGCCATGGGCGCACACGCAGCAGAACTCCTGCTGGAGCGGATCGCCGACCCTGCGCGCGCCGTGGAAAAACTGACCCTCGCACCGCAACTGATCCTCCGCGGCTCCTCCAGCTTTTACCGAGGCACGTAACCCTTTCAACGAGTCGGAACGGAACCCTTTACAGCAATGTTGGCGCGCGCTAATATCAAACCTTAGAGCGCGCCAACACTGGCGTGCGGGACCACCCGATACCAATGGAGGTACCGTGTACAACCCGACCGAAGACGTTGTGGGCATCATCGCGTCCTACATGAATGAGAACCAGGCCGAGGCGCTCGATGACATCGCCCGGGCGCACGGTTTCACCGCCGACAACGCGAAGATCATCGATCTCACCAGCACCGAACTCGTGCTGCGCGTCTCTGACGCCGCCGATGCGGATACCGCCCGCATCGCCTGGCCCGCGCCGCTCACCCGGCGCGAGGACATCCGCTCCCACCTGCTCGAGATGCAGGAAGCTGCCCGATGGTCCTGAACGTCCACACGAACGCCGGGCCGCAGAGCCGGGCGGTCGACGGCTGGGAGGATCTGACCCATTCCCTGCCGGCGACGCAGGGCTGGATGCACTCCGGGATCGCCGTCGATGCCACCGGGACCATCTACTGCGCACACCCCGAGGGACACGCCCTCCTCGAAATCGCACCTGACCGTTCCACGCGGACTGTGCCGGTGCCCTTCCCTGAACTCCACGGCATCGCGCTGAGCGGCGTCAACGGACTGCTCGCGGTTGCGGACCCCGGATACCGGATGACCCGATTGGATGCCGCCGGCCACTACAAGGAGGAGTTCACGCCAGGGCACGCGGCCCTCATCGACATCGCCGATGGCCACGTTGTGGTCGAGTTCGCACAGCCGGACATCGAGGCCTACCGCCACGATGTGTGGCGTCCGACATCGATCACCACCGCGCTAACCGCCGCCGGCGATCATGACGTCTGGATCGCGGACGGCTACGGCGCCAACCTCGTCCACCGTTTTGCCGGCGACGGTACTTACCGGAGCACGGTCGACGGCTCCGAATCGGGGCGGGCGTTCGATTGCCCTCACGGGATCCTGCTGCGCCCGGCTGCCCAGGGCCTCGAGATCGTCGTCGCCGACCGCGGCAACCATCGGCTCGTGCGCCTGGACCGGGACGGCACCTATAAAGGCGCGTTCGGCGAGGACGACCTCGACAGTCCCTCATCCCTTGCCATGCTCGGCGGCCACCTTTACGTGACCGAACTCTTCGGCGGCATCGCCGAGTTCGACTCCGCCAACCACTTCGTCCGAACCCTCGAACCCCGTAGGGCCCGTTCAAACGAGGAACCGGGCTGGCCCAACGCAGTCGGTCCGGACGACACCCTGGCTTCCCCCGCCCTGGAGTCCGCGGTCCTCAACAGCCCCCACGGACTCGCCGCCCACGAGGATCACCTCTTCGTCACGGAGTGGTTCATCGGCGGCCGCCTCGCGCGCATCGCCCCGCGCCACATTAGGGAACGAGCGTGATGCGCAACGACAGCGTCGGCACGAGCACGGCCGCGCTGCCGGCACTCGGGAGCGGCGGCCACACGCGGCGGCTTCTGTGGATCACGTCCATCGCTACGATCGGCGGGCTGCTCTTCGGGTACGACACCGGCGTCACCAACGGCGCCCTCGCCTACATCGTCGATTACTTCCATCTCGACAGCTTCCAAGAGGGCTACATCACCTTCTTCCTCCTCATCGGCGCCGCGATCGGCGCCATGCTCGGCGGAAGGGCGGCCGACGCCGTCGGACGGAAGCGGCTCATCATGGTGATGGCCGCGGTGTTCATCATCGGCGCGGCCGGCTGCGTCACTGCGTTCAACCTCGAATCGCTCCTGTTCTTCCGCTTCACCCTCGGCCTCGCCGTCGGTGCCTCGTCCGTCGTCGTACCCACTTACCTCGCCGAGGTGGCCCCGCACGAGAAACGCGGAAGCCTCGTCTCCCGCAACGAGTTCATGCTCGTCGTCGGCCAGTTCCTGGCGTTCCTGCTCAACGCGATCATCGGAAACGTCTGGGGCTCCAACGAGCACGTCTGGCGGTACATGCTCGCCATCGCGGTCGTCCCCGCGGTCCTGCTCTTCCTGGGCATGCTCCCCCTGCCCGAAAGTCCCCGCTGGCTCGCCGGCCGCGGCCGTCACGAGGAAGCCCTCACCGTCCTCAAGACCATCCGCTCCGACGAGCGCGCACGCGCCGAGATCGCCGTCGTCGAGCACCTCGAAAGCATCCGAGCCCACGAACCCCGCACCAGCCTCCTCGACATTGTCCGCGAGACGTGGCTGCGCCGGCTGCTGCTCCTCGGCATCGGCATCGCCTGCTTCCAGCAGCTCACCGGCGTCAACTCCGTCATGTACTACGGCACTCAGGTCCTCGAGCAGGCCGGCTTCACGCGCAACACCGCCCTCACCTTCAACGTGCTCTCAGGCGTGATGGCGGTGATCGCCGTGGGGGTAGCCATGACGCTCGTCAACCGTTTCAACCGCCGGGCCTTCATGCTCACCGGCTACATCGGCACCACCACAGCGCACATCCTCATCGGCTGCGTCGGCATCATCCTGCCCCAGGACAACCCGCTCCGCCCCTGGCTTCTGCTCATCCTCATCCTCGGATTCATCGGCATCATGCAGGGCTGCCTCGGACCCATCCTGTTCGTGCTGCTCTCCGAGATCTTCCCCCTCAAAGTGCGTGGACTCATGGTAGGCGTAACCATGTTGGCCCTCTGGGTCACCAACGCGATCATCGCCCTGGTGTTCCCGACGCTCATCAACGCGCTCGGATTCGGCACCTTCTGGCTCTTCGCCGCCATCGGATTCTTCGCCATCTGGTTCGTCGCCGTCGCGCTGCCCGAGACGCGGGGCCGCAGTCTGGAAGAGATCGAGGACTCGTTCCGCACCCGCTTCGGACGCTAGGGGGCTACGGTTCGCTGAGAAGCTGCCCCCGAAGCGGAAGGGCTACGGTTCGCTCAGTTCGCCGGCTTGGCGTTTCTACCGATTCTGTATCCGGCCCAGAACGCCAGGACGAGCAGTCCGGTGACTGCGACCGCCAAGCCGATCTGCGTCCCTTGACTGACAAATGCGATGCCGTTCCCGGTGAAGACCTCGTTGCTCAGCGGAGCGTAGGCGAACCAGCCGAAAGTGGCATTGGCGTTGTTCCATGCGAGGAAGCAACCCACCAGCACCGCAACAAGCCCCACCAAGGGCAGGATGGCAGCAGAGACTCCGGCCGGCTTCGGTGTTTCGTGGTCCCCGGACGTGTTGTTTTCCCCCATGCAGGCGAGTCTAACGGGGCTTCTCCCTGCGGCACGAGACTGAGCGTACGACGGCGGGATGTCCCGCCGTCGTACGCTGGCGCTTGGGTGCCACTCCCCTACAGCGCCGACCAGCCGCCGTCGGACGCGAGGATGGCGCCGTTGACGTTGGTGCCGTCGTCACTGAGGAGGAAAGTGATGGAGGCGGCGAGCTGCGCCGCTGTGGCGGGCGTGGGGACGGTGGCCTGCATCAGCGGGCCGAGGCGTTCGGCCGCGAGCTGGGATCCCCAGTTCGCCACGATGTTGGTGATGGTGGGGCCGGGGGCCACGGCGTTGAAGCGCAGGCCTTTGGGCCCGTACATCACGGCCGAGTTCTTGGTCAGGCCGACGACGGCGTGCTTGGACGCGGTGTAGGCGGCACCGGCTGCGGAACCACGCAGGCCTGCCTCGGAGGCGACGTTGACCACGGAGCCGGTGCCGGCGTCGAGCATCAGCGGCACCACGGCGCGGGTGAGGCGCATGAGGGCGGTGACGTTGATCCGGAAGACGCGGTCCCAGAGGTCGTCGTCGATTTCGTGGATGGGGGCGAAGTTGTCCATGATGCCGGCGACGTTCGCCAGGGCGTCCACGCGTCGGCCGGCGGCAGCGACGACGGCGGCCACGGTCTCCTCGGTGGAGATGTCGCCGGCGACGGGAACCAGGTCCAGTCCGGCGTTCTCGGCCACCAGGGCGTCCAGGCGTTCCTTGCTGATGTCGGCGGCGATGACGCGGCCACCTTCCTTGGCGATGCGCAGGGCGGTGGCCTGGCCAATGCCCGAGGCTGCGCCGGTGACAATGACGGTTTTGCCGGCGAACCTGCCGCCGGTGGTGGCTTCCTGCCATGTAGCTTCGTTGCCCATGATGTCCTTCCAGACGTTGCTTGTTGAGGTGGAATCCACCTTATGACACTCTGTGTCATTATGTAAGGGTGAATACTGGTGGGATGCCTTCGGATGATGTGAAGACCGCCGTTCCTCGCTCCACCGGTCGCCCCGTAACGATTGATCCCGACGCCGTCGCCGCGATCGCGCTGCGGCTGTTCGCCGAGCGCGGCTACGAGCAGACCTCCATGGAGGACATCGCGCGCGAGGCCGGAATCGGACGCAAGAGCCTGTATCGCTACTTCTCCAGCAAGGCCGAGCTCATCTGGGGCGGCATGGAGCCGGTGGTTGAGGCTTCGGGGCGCGTTCTGGATTCAGCGCACGCTGGGAGCGCGTCCGCGGGCGCCACTGGCGGCGACGTCCTGGCCGGGCTACGCGAGGCGGCTGTCGCCGGGGTTGCTGTACTGCCAGACCTGGCGGTGACGCGCGGCCGACTGCGGCTGATTGCTGAACATCCCGAACTGGCGAGCCGGAGCTACGAGTCGCTGGCGCCGCAGCGGGAACGGGCACGGGCATATTTGGTTTCAGCCGGTCTTGGCGAGGACGTTGCCGGGTATCTGTGCGCCGCGTTCATGGGCACCACGTTCGAGGCCTGGATGCAGTGGGCCGCGGGGACGGATCCGGATCCCGTGCCGTATTTGGTGGCCGCGGTTGGGGTGCTGCGGGTGCCGGGCTCATAATCCTTCCCGGCGAAGACGGGAGCCGGGTGCTGCTCTCACCCGGCTCCCCTCATTCTGGCCTCGTTAGTGGGTGGCGACCCTGGGTTCGTCCTCGACGTCCTTTGGTGCCGTGAGATCCATCTCGAGCAGCGGCACTACTTTGGACTTGGTGATGTAGCGGTGACCCAGCCATAGAACGATGAAGACCGGCAACCCGATGTAGGAAGAAAGCACCTCCACGGACCGTCCGGCAAGCACAGCCTCGTAGTTCTGTCCCGCGATGACCAGTATGAGCAGGGCGAAGGCCAGCAGCGGGCCAATGGGGAACAGGGATGCCTTGTACGGCAGGTCACTGACTTTGTTTCCCTGGGCCAGGAAGCCGCGCCTGAAACGGTAGTGGGAGACCGCGATTCCCGCCCAGACGATGAAGCCGCATAGGCCCGACATGTTCAGCAGCCAGGAGTAGGCTGCACCCTGCCCGACGATCGCGGAGAGGAATCCGAAGAGTCCCACGGCCGCCGTCGCGAGCAACGCCGCGATCGGCACGCCACGCGTATTGGTTCGGCCGAAGATCTTCGGGGCCATGCCGTCATGGGCCATGGCGTAAAGCATCCGGGTGGAGGCATATAGTCCGGAGTTGCCCGCGGACAGGATTGCGGTCAGGATCACGGCGTTCATCAAGGCCGCCGCGAAGGCAATTCCGGCACGAGAGAAGACCAGGGTAAAGGGCGATGATGCAATATCGGACTCACCGGAGGCCAGCAGGCTCGGATCGGTGAACGGGATGAGGCAGCCGATGATAAAGATGGCGCCAATGTAGAAAAGCATGATGCGCCAGAAGACAGTGCGGATAGCTTTCGGCACCTCGCGGCGCGGGTCCTTCGCTTCGCCTGCGGCGACTCCTACGAGCTCGGTGCCCTGGAAGGAGAACCCGGCAACCATGAAGACCGAGATGATCGAGACCCAGCCCCCGTGGAACACGTCGTCGCGGTTTTCCCAGTTGCTCAGTCCCGGAGAGTTATCCCCGAGGATGCCGAAAATCATCAGCACGCCGGCGATCAGGAAGAGCACCACGGCGCTGACCTTGATCAGTGAGAGCCAGAACTCCGACTCACCAAAGGCCTTGGCCGAGAGGGCATTGAGCCCGGTCAGCACCAGCAGGAAGAACCCTGCCCACACCCACCCTGGTACCCCCGGGAACCAGAAGTCCATGATGATTCCGGCCGCGACCAGCTCTGCGGCCACCGTGATGGCCCAGTTGAACCAATAGTTCCAGCCGATCGCGAACCCAAAGGACGGGGAGACGAAACGGGTGGCAAAGGACTGGAACGAACCGGCAACCGGAATTTTGGCGGACATCTCGCCCAGTGACTGCATCAACAGGAATACCATCAGCCCAACCAGCGCGTAGCCGGCCAACGCCCCGCCGGGACCCGCCTGGGAAATGGTGCTGCCCGAGGCCACAAACAGCCCGGTACCGATCGCACCGCCGATGGCGATCATCTGCAGGTGGCGGTGGTTTAGCCCGCGCTTGAGTTCGTTGGTGGATTCGCCGGAACCGTGATCTGCCGCTATCGCAAGGGAAGACCCCTCTGTTCCATCGGGCTTGATTTCTTCTTCGAAATCAATAGCCCGATCACTTAATTGCGTTTGGGAGCCAAGTCCCATGGTGCCTCCGAAAAGGGTAGCTGCGGTGAATTTTGGGCCTTCCGAAGCCCTCGGGCCGGAAGGATGGTGATCAAGCTAACACAGGCAAAGGAGGCGCCATTTGGCGTCGCGAATGTTGCACGTCCGACGGGTCAAGTCCTTACGCATGGGCGGTGGCAACCCAATCTGAGCACAAGAGTTGCTGATTTGGCATCGCTCAGTGACTAAGCAGCCCTGATGATCTGCTATGGCGCGTCGATAAGCCGAGGACAGCCAATGCCACTGCTGGGACAAGTGGCCGGAGCCGAACCTCCGCTCGCCCCGATATCGCTACCTCGCCATCGTGATGCGCGGTATCTAGGATGCCGTAAAACAGCCCGAGCCAAAGGTCGGGCGGAGGCATAGCACTGAAGAACAATCGACAAGCAAAAGTATTTCTTATTCATACGGGAAGAATCCTTCACGGATGCTTACGCACTGCTAGCTTCTTCAGGAATCCCCTCAACGGAAGGAACGAGCATGTCTGTATTAGCAAACCCTGAAGTGACAACCATCCAGGCAGAAGACCTCAAGGCGCTCCCCGCATGGCAGGCCCTGAAGGCAGCCGTCGTCGGGCTGCAGCAAATTCAAGTGCAGGACGGTTCCGTTCCGGAATCCGCTGACCATGACCACGCCCGCCGGAATGTCTGCATCATCACGGACTCAATCAACGATCTGCGCCGCCACCTCCCCCACGATGCGGACTACCTTGAACTGCTCGTGCAGGACTTCCAGCGGTGGGCCTCCGAGGGCTTCGCCGTACCGGATTTCCTCGACTCATTGGTAGCCTTCCACCCCGAGCAGTGGCGCATCGACGGGCTGCCGCACCTGGTTCTGTTTCCCATGTACACGCAGAACGGCAGCACCAACCGCTACTTCGAGACTGTCCTCATCGAGGTCATTTGGCCTGCATTCGTGGCTGACCTGGAGGCAACAAACTACTCCAATAAGCTGTTCGTCCCCATCAGCTTCATTGATTTCACGCCCGGCTATGACACGAACTCCGCAGTTCTCTTCCCCGAGAGCGTAGCGGTCCGGAGCACCCCTTCCTTCACGTGGGGAGGCATCTTCGCGGACCGCGAAGCTGCCCGTTTCCGTCGCGTCCTCAAAGCCGCTGCCGACATCACTTCCCTGGACCTGCCGGCTGACGCCGCTGAACTGCTGGAGGACCAGCACCTCACGGAGAAGACCTTCGTGATGTGGGATCTGATCCATGACCGGACCCACATGCGCGGAGACCTGCCCTTTGACCCGTTCATGATCAAACAGCGCATGCCGTATTTCCTGTACTCCCTGGAGGAGCTCCGCTGCGACCTGACCGCCTTCCGCGAATCAGTCCTCATCGAGCGGGACGAAACGGCATCCGAGGACGCCCGCAAACACGCCAAGCTGGTCCAGTACGCCGTGATCTTCGACCGGGTTTTCCGCTTCGCGATCACCGGGAACCGGGTCCGTAACTACGACGCCGTGGGCGGCCAATTACTGTTCGCATGGATGCACCAGCACCGGGTCCTGCACTGGACTGATGGAAAGTTGAGCATCGACTGGAAGGACGTCGCCGGCGTGGTCGTCGAGCTGGGTGTCCGCATCGAGGAACTCTACTGGCGTTCAATCGACCGGCCGAAGACCGCACACTGGCTGGCTGCCTACGAGCTCGTCGCCGAAACACTCACCCCCCACCCCGCCTCCGTGTGGGCCAAGGGACCGGAGGCCCTTAGGCTCGACGGCCCGCCCCGGGATCTGACGGACCAGATCCTTGATGACGAATTCCCCCTGTCGATGTTCTACGAAGCACTGGAGAAGAAGATGCGCCCTGTTATTGACTCAACTGCAGGAATCACGGGTAAGAGCCCTGTCAAGACTGAGGGCGAGGCGGGCGCATGAGCCAGAACCTCTCGGGGCGTACGGTCGTCGTCGCCGGTTCCACAAGCGCAGCCGGCGTCGCAGTAGTCCGCACCCTCTCGCAGGCAGGGGCACGCGTAGCCGCCGTGGACATTCTTGAGGACCGGGTGCAGGAGCTCGCGGTAGCGTACGACAACGTCACGGGCTATGTGTGCAACCTCGCGGACCTGCAAGCCGTTGAGGACCTGGCGACGTCTGTCCGGACCGATCTGGGCCCCGTGGACGGCCTTATCCATCTTGTCGGAGGGTGGCGAGGCGGTACCGAAATTACAGACCAGACGGATGACGACTGGGAGTTCCTGCACACCAGCGTCCTTACCACGCTGAGGAACACCAGCCGCGCCTTTTACGACGATTTGGCGGCCTCCCCTGCGGGTCGCCTGGCCGTCGTTTCCGCACAGTCCGCCTCCTCGCCGACAGCGGGCGGCGCCGCCTATGCCGCCGTCAAGTCCGCCGCCGAGGCATGGACCCTGGCCGTGGCCGACGGATTCCGTCGGGTGCAGGGAGAAAACGAAAGCCCCCACTCCGCCCAGCACTCAGCCGCCTTGGTTTTCGTCGTCAAGGCTCTGGTCGATGACCGGATGCGCGCAGCCCAGCCGGAACGGAAATTTCCGGGCTACACCGATGTCAGTGTCCTTGCCGACGCTGTACAGCGAATCTTCGGCCTGGAGGCAGAACAGATCAACGGGCAGCGCTTGCCCCTCACGGCCGGCCACCTCGCGGGTGCACCGGTATAACGCCAACTGCCTTAGAACTACGGCTACCGGCTACCGGCTGATCTTGTGGAGCGTCCGGTGCACCTCAGCGGCGCTGGGTCGCCGGGCAGGGTCCGCGTCTGTCATGGCGAGGAGGAGCCGGGACCAGCGCCGCTGGACGGTGGCGGGAAGCCGCGGCGAGCGCAGGGTTCGGGCGACCATCGATTCCAGGGCGGGCCCGGGAAAAGCCTTGATGCCGGTGAGGCTTTCGAAGATCACCAGGCCAAGGGCATAGATGTCGCTGGCGCTGGTGGTGTGCTGTCCGTGGACTGCCTCGGGGCTCAGGTAGTGCGGGGTGCCCGATACGTCCGTGTTCGGGCGGTGCCAGGAGCTGGTGGCAATTCCGAAGTCGATGAGTTTGGCTTCGGCTTTGGAGGAGACGCCATCAGTCCGGCTCACCATGATGTTGGCGGGTTTGACGTCGTTGTGCACGATGCCTTTGCGGTGGATGTAGGACAGGGCCGAAGCGACTCCGCCCATCCACGCCGTCACGTCGGCGGGGTCCAACGGCCCGTCGTGGATTGCCTTTCGGAGATCGGTCCCCGCGGCGAGTTCAGCCGCGACGTAGTTCCGGCCCGAGCCTGTGCCGCCGTCGGCCGGCATACGGCCATACCTTTTGATCCGCACGATGTTGTTGTGGTGCAGGCGTGCGTGGAGCTCAATCTCGCGGTTGAACGGCGAGTCGGGATGGACGGTCCCGGTCCGGAAGATCTTGAGAGCCGCAGATCCGCCGCTCAGCAGGTCCGTCGCCTCATAGACGTCAGCTTCCGCGCCGCGCCCCAGCAGTGCTCCAACCCGGTATCCCCGCTCCAGCGCGCGGCGCCCGCCCCCGGCAACGCCCAGCCGGGCAGCTGCCGCCGGCCGGATCAGGGTTGCCGTCACTGGAGCAGTTCGAGAAGCTCGGCATGCGTGAGTCCGGCTTCGGCGGCGATGGCAGTGGACTCGGCCCCGGCAGCCATGGCGCTTTTCACTGCGGAGGCAAATGCGGCCTCCGCGGCATCCATTTCCCATTGGAGGGTCTCAAGGCGTGCCCCCGCTGCGTGAACCGCGGCCAAGGGGTCGACTGCCAACTCGAGTCCAAAGCTGTCCTGCCGGAAGCCGCAGGCGCAGACCCATTCCCCCATGTCCGTGTGGGTCTGCGCCCAGGGCACCGAGGGAGACGGAGCCAGCGATGGCGTCATTCTGGTGCCACAGTGCAACGGCGCCCCGTGTGCTGTCTCGTGGCTTGCCGGCGCTTCCGGGCCGGCTGGGAGCTGATCGCTGAACTCCCCCGTGAAGCTGACGGCCCGCCCGGGAAGGGCGCGGGGTTGAAGGGGAAAGCTGGAGGTTGTCCGTTCTGCCACAGCGGTCATGTGATCCATCCCTAAATAGCTAGCCAAGTACCTAGCTAGACTACCTAGTTTTATTTGGATGTCCAGCAGGGGGTTGACCCGACTCGCTGTCGAGCGTGTCCACCGCGTCCCGCATCGCCAGAAGGAAGTGCGTGACAGCGGCAGCCTGTTCGGGCGTGAGGGATTCGGCAACCTCGATCATGCGCTGGTGCATCTTGCCGAGGGTCTGGCGGACTTCCGCGTCCGCGCCCGGGGTGGGGCGGAGAAGGATGGCCCGACGGTCCGACGGGTGAGTTTCGCGGGTGACATATCCCCCGGTCACCATTCGATCAATCAGGGATGTCATGGATGCCGAGGTCATGCCCAGGCGGGCCGCAAGCTCTTTGGGTTGAATGCCGACGCCGGCCTTGTCAGCCTCCAGCAGGTAGCGCAGGGCGAGAAGGTCGGACTCTCCCATTTCCATGGAGGAACGCGTCCGGCGCCTCATGGCGGTTTCAGAGGCCCTGTACTCACGAAGGGCGTTCAGGACCGCAACCGCAGCAGCTCTATGCTCCTGCTCCGAGGGATACCAATAGCCGTCGCCTGCACCATATGCATTCATCAGGATTTCCTTCGACCGCCTAGTTACACGCTGAACTAACCAATAGATGGTAGCCCAACCGACTCATCCCGGCGGCATGCGAGGGCGGGGGTATCCCTAAACCTCCGCTACCGGAGCCGCGAACTGCGCCTCGTAGAGCCGCGCGTAGGCCCCGCCCGCCGCCAACAGTGAAGCGTGCGTCCCCTGCTCCACAATCTGCCCGGCCTCCATCACCAGGATGAGGTCGGCGTCGCGGATGGTGGACAACCGGTGCGCAATCACAAAAGAAGTCCGGTCGCTCCTCAAAGCACTCATCGCCTTCTGCACCAGCACCTCGGTCCGGGTGTCCACGGAAGAAGTCGCTTCGTCCAAAATCAAAACAGACGGCCGCGCCAGGAACGCCCGGGCAATGGTCAGCAGCTGCTTCTCACCCGCAGAGACATTCCCGCCTTCGTCCTCCAGCACCGTGTCGTAACCCTCCGGCAGGGAGTGCACGAACCGGTCCACGTACGTCGCCTTCGCCGCCTCCAGGATTTCGGCTTCGGTCGCATCAGGCCGCCCGTACGCGATGTTGTCCCGGATGGTCCCGCCGAACAACCACGTATCCTGCAGCACCATGCCCATCCGCGAGCGCAGCTCGCGCCGGGAAACCGAGGTGACATCCACGCCGTCGAGCGTTATCCGCCCCGCATCAATCTCGTAGAACCGCATCATCAGGTTCACCAGCGTCGTCTTCCCGGCCCCGGTGGGGCCGACAATCGCCACCGTCTGCCCCGGCTCCGCGACCAACGAAAGGTCTGAGATGAGCGGCTTGTCCGGCGAGTAGGAGAACGAGACGTTCTCGAACACCAGCCGCCCCCGCCCGCCGGCAGGAACAGAGCCGGCAGCTTCCGGCGACTCCTCCGGCTCATCCAGCAACGCGAACACCCGCTCGGCGGACGCCACCCCGGACTGCAGCAGGTTGGCCATGGAGCCCAGCTGGGCCAGCGGCTGGGTGAACTGCCGCGAGTACTGGATGAACGCCTGCACATCGCCCAGCTGCATCGCCCCGGACGCCACCTGCAGGCCGCCCACCACGGCGATCCCCACGTACACCAGGTTCCCGATGAACGTCATGGCAGGCATGATCAGGCCGGAGATGAACTGCGCGCCGAAGCTCGCCTCATACAGCTCCGCGTTCTTCTGCCGGAACCGCTCCCCCACCTCCTGCTGCCGGCCGAACACCTTCACCAGCGCATGCCCGGTGTAGGTCTCCTCGATCTGGCCGTTCAGCTCGCCGGTGTGCTTCCACTGCGCCACGAACAGCTTCTGCGAGCGCTTGGCGATCATCGCCGTCGTCACCAGCGTCAGCGGAACGGTCACCAGCGCGATCAGCGCCAGCGTGGGCGAAAGCAGGAACATCATCAGCAGCACACCCAGCACGGTCAGCAGCGACATCACCGCCTGGCTGATGGACTGCTGCAGGCTCTGCGAAATGTTGTCCACGTCGTTCGTCACCCGGCTGAGCAGCTCGCCGCGCTGGATCGAATCGAAATACCGGAGCGGCAGCCGGTTGATCTTCGCCTCGATCCGCTCGCGCAGCCGGAACACCGTCCGCTGCACCACCCCGTTCAGAATGTACGCCTGCACCCACATGAACGCAGACGCCAGCACATACAGCACCAGCGCCCACAGCAGCACACTGGCCAGCGCCGTGAAGTCGATCCCCGTCCCCGGCGTCAGCGCCATGGCACTGAGCATGTCCGCCTTCTGGTTCTCCCCCGCCGCCCGCAGCTGCGCGATCAGCTGCGCCTTGGTCATCCCCGCCGGAAGCTGCTTGGACACGATGCCGGCGAAGATGATGTTGGTGCCCTCGCCCAGCAGCCGCGGCCCGATCACGGACAACGTCACCCCGGCGACGCTCAGCGCGATCACCAGCACCAGCCAGAGCCGCTCCGGCTGCAGCGTGCCCAGCAGCCGCCTGGCCGACGGCCAGAAGTTCATCGCCTTCTCCGCCGGGATGTTCATCCCCGCGAACGGTCCTCCGCGGCCTGGCCCCATCGGCGGACGCGGCGGACGTCCGACGGCGGTGGTCCCGGTTTCGGGGGCCGGTTCCGTCCGGCTCGGGGTGCTTCGCCCGCTCATACCGCCTCCTCCGCTGCCAGCTGCGAGGACACGATCTCGCGGTACGTTTCCGAAGTCCCCAGCAGCTCATCGTGCGTTCCGTGCCCCACGATCCTGCCGTCGTCGAGCACCAGGATCTGGTCCGCGTCGGCGATGCTGGACACCCGCTGGGCGATGATCACCAGGGTGGCGCCGGAGGTGTCGTGCTTGAGCGCCTGCCGCAGCCGGGCGTCCGTGGCGGTGTCCAGCGAGGAGAACGAATCGTCAAAGATGTAGAGCTCGGGCCGTTTCACCAGCGCCCGGGCGATCGCGATCCGCTGCCGCTGCCCGCCGGACACGTTGGTGCCGCCCTGCGAAATGGGCGCATCCAGGCCGCCCTCCATCTCGCGGACAAAGTCCTGCGCCTGCGCGGTGGTGAGCGCCCGCCACAGCTCATCCTCGGTGGCGTCCGGCTTGCCGTAGAGCAGGTTGCTCCGCACCGTGCCGGAGAACAGGTACGGCTTCTGCGGCACCAGGCCGATGTGCCCCCACAGCTGGTCCGGGTGCAGCTCGCGGACGTCCACGCCGTCGAACTGCACCGAACCGCTGGTGGCGTCGAAAAGCCGCGGCAGCAGGTTCACCAGGGTGGTCTTCCCGGACCCGGTGCTGCCGATGATCGCCGTCGTCTGCCCCGACCGGGCAGTGAAACTGATGCCGGACAGAACCGGCTGCTCGGCACCCGGGTAGGCAAACCCGACGTCGCGCATTTCCATCTCGCCGCTGCCCGCACCGCCCCGGCCGGCGGCGGCGGTGACCGGATGCTCCGGCGGCCGCACGCTCGACTCCGTGGTCAGCACCTCGCCGATCCGGTCCGCCGAGACCGCGGCGCGAGGGATCATCACGGCCATGAACGTGGCCATCATGACGGACATCAGGATCTGCAGCAGGTAGCTGAGGAAGGCGATCAGCGTGCCCACCTGCATGGAGCCGTCCTCGATCCGGAACGAGCCGAACCAGATCACCGCCACGCTGGAGACGTTCAGCACCAGCATCACCACGGGGAAGGCGAGCGCCATCAGCCGGCCGGCCCGGAGGGCGGTGTCCGTGACGTCCTCGTTCGCGCGGCCGAAGCGGGCGGTCTCAATGTCCTCGCGCACGAACGCCCGCACCACCCGGATACCGGTGAGCTGCTCGCGGAGCACCCGGTTCACGGTGTCGATCCGCACCTGCATCTTCCGGAACAGCGGCACCATCCGGGTGATGATCAGCGCGACGGCCACCAGCAGCACCGGGACGCTGACGGCGATCAGCCAGGACAGCTGCGCATCCTGCCGGACCGCCATGATCACCCCGCCGATGCTGAGCATGGGCGCTGCCACCATCATCGTGGCGGACATCAGGACCAGCTGCTGCACCTGCTGGACGTCGTTGGTGGAGCGGGTGATGAGGCTCGGCGCCCCGAAGCGGGTGACCTCCTGCTCGGAGAACTCCCCCACCCGGCTGAAGATGGCCCCGCGCAGGTCCCGGCCCAGGGCCATGGCCGCCTTCGCGCCGAAATACACGGCCACCACCGCGCAGGCGATCTGCAGCAGGGTGATGAACAGCATGAGGCTGCCCACCCGGAGAATATACCCGGTATCCCCCTTGGCCACTCCCTCATCGATAATGTCCGCGTTCAGCGTGGGCAGGTACAGGGACGCGATGGACTGCGCCAGCTGGAAAATCACGACGGCGATCAGCAGCCGCCGCTGCGGCCGCAGGTATTCAACGAGCAGTTTCCAGAGCATCCGGACTCCACTTCACGCCGCGAGGGCTCCTCCGGAGCCCGCGCAATCAGATTCGAAGGCCAGTTTACGACCGGAAGCTGCGAGCGGACCGGGTTCCTCTCAGGGCGAAGCGTGTCACGTGCGATTCATGGCCGCTGGCCGGTAAGCCCCTTCCGTGCACTGCTGGGGCGTGCCATCGTTGCAGCATGCAAACGGTCTATGAGGCTGCGGGCGGCGCCGGCTTTTTCCTGACGCTGGCCAACGCCTGGCATGCCCGGGTCATGGCCGACGACGTGGTCAGCCATGCGTTCAGCCACGGGTTCCATCCCGAGCACAGCCAGCGGCTCGCCGCATATTGGGCGGAAGCTTTGGGCGGGCCGCCGAGCTATTCGGTCTCGTACGGCGACGAGACATCGGTGGTGCGGATCCACAGCGGCAACGGGCCTCACGAGGAGATGGACCGCAGGGCCATCGCCTGCTTCGACCAAGCACTGACCGACGTCGGGCTCACCGGCGGCAACACCCTCCGCAAGGTGCTGCACGACTACTTCGCGTGGGCGACGACCACCACGATGTCCCGGTACGAGCGGTCCCCGGACGACGTGCCCGACGGGCTCCGCATCCCGCAATGGTCCTGGGACGGGCTGGTGGGCCAGGACTGAACAAGGCCACTTTCCGGAATTGGCTATGGTGCCGCTGCACGGCGGCCACCTACGGTTGGTTGCTATGACCAGCATGACCACCGCAGTGAACGAATATCCCTTCTCCCAGGTTGACGTCTTTGCCCCGGGGCCCAAGGCAGGCAACCCGGTCGCCGTCGTCCATGACGCCCATGGCCTGTCCACCGAACAGATGCAGAGCTTCGCGAACTGGACCAATCTCTCGGAGACCACATTCCTTCTGGAGCCCTCGCACCCGGAGGCCGACTACCGGCTGCGTATTTTCACGCCCGCGGCCGAACTGCCGTTTGCCGGGCACCCCACCCTGGGCTCGGCGCACGCGTGGCTCGAGAACGGCGGGCAGCCCCGCCGTGACGGGGAGCTGGTGCAGGAATGCGAGGCAGGGCTGGTGAAAATCCGCCGCACGGGCACCGATCTCGCCTTCGCGGCGCCGCCGCTTGCCCGCTCCGGCCCGGTTGAACCGGCGGTGCTGGAACAGGCCCTCGCCAGCCTGGGCATCGATGCGAGCCAGGTCCTGGGCAGCAACTGGGTGGACAACGGCCCGGGCTGGCTGGGAATCCGGCTGGAATCAGCCGAGGCCGTGCTCCGGCTGCAGCCCGACTTCGCCCTGATGGACCAGCTCTGCGTAGGCGTCATCGGCAGCTACCCGGAGGGAGGACCTGCGGACTTTGAGGTCAGGGCGTTCGTTCCCGGTCTGAGCGTTCCCGAGGACCCCGTAACCGGCAGCCTCAACGCCGGCCTGGCGCAATGGCTCCTGGGCGAGGGAGTGGTGGACGGCAACTACACCGTCCAGCAAGGCACAGCGCTGGGACGCGGCGGCCTGCTGACCGTCACGGCGGACGACGACGGCATCTGGGTCGGCGGGGTCAGCCGCTCAGTGGTGAGCGGCCGGGTCTCGCTGTAGGCGCCGACGCGGCCGCGGCGCGGCCGCGGCCCGCGAGGCCGTCGCGGCTCGCGTCAGCGGCTGGCGCTGCTCAGCCGTGCCCGCTCCCGCTGAGAGTGCAGGCTGTGGGCTCCCCGGGCCTGGAAGGCATGGGTTCCGCTGTGGACCTGTGCCGGCTGGGAGGGCCTGATCCGGTGGGATGGTTCGCTCCGGCGGCTGGTGCTCAGGTCATGGATCAGGCCGGTCCCGGCGATCTCGCGAACGCGGTAGATCCCCGCCGCGGCGGCCTTCTTCGTCGGGAACTTTACTGAGATCGCCACAAGTTCCCCGGACTTGTCCAGCAGCTTAAACCTGTACCCGCCGTCGGGCGCGCTGATCAATTCGAAGTGTCCGGACATCGTCGTCAGCCTCCACTCGTCTGGTTCATCGCTTAGGCTTCCAGCTTACTTTCGGCCCCGCGCGAATGTCAGCCCGCAGCTGGGCAACGGCCGTCCGGCGGGACTGCTATTCGTCTCCGGGCGGGTCGGCCTGTTCATCCGGCCCCGGCCTGCCGTGGGTGTCGTGATCGCCGGCGGCGTCGGCGTCGGCGTCCTGGCCCGATCCAGGCGCGGATTCCCGGCCGGGCTCCGGACGGCGTTCTGCGAGGTCGGGGTCATCGGAGTACGGCGCATAGAGGCGGGGGATGGCCTCGATGAGTTCGTTGGCGGCCATTGCCAGCAGGTCCCGCTGGATCGGCGGCAGGGAGAGCAGCCCCTGCAGGTACGCTTCGACTTCGTATTCGCCCACGCCGCCGCCAATGCTGAAGTAGTTCAGCCAGAGTTCCCCCGGCGTGAGGTCCGAGGCCTTCAGGGCAGCCCGGAGCTTCCGCCGTTGTTCGGGTTCGTTCAGATCGAAGCCCATAATGGCGCCTCTAGTTCCTGCCGGCCTGTAGCGCGGCGATGATTTCGGCACCGGCCCCGGCGAGGGTCGTCCTGCGTTGCCGGGCGTGGTGCATGAGGTCCTCCAAAGCACGCTCGTACGTGACCCCGTGCCGCTGCATCAATATCCCGCAGGCCCGGTTCACCACGTCCCTGCTCTCCAGGGCTGCATGAAGCTCCTCGCTGATCTGCTGCGGCAATTCGTTGGCTTGCACGTGTGAAAGCAGCGTCGCGGCCGGGGCGGCGAACAGCTCCAGGAGCCGCGCAGTCGCCGGGGTGTAGGCGGACGGAAGCGCGGCGTAAACCTTGATGGCACCGATGCATTCCTTGTTCGCTCCAAGGGCTGCGCTCACCACCGAGCGGACGGGTAGCCCCCTGACAGCCTCACTCCAGCGCGGCCAGCGGCTGTCCGTGCGGATATCGTCCACGAGTATGGTTTCCTCGGCGGCCCACGCCGTCAGGCACGGCCCTTCCCCGAGCTCATACTGCAGCGCATCCGCCTCGGCAACCACCTTGTCCGTGGATCCGTGACTGGTCCTGCGGCCCTGCAAGTCCAGGACGGACACCCCCGCCCCGATGGTGCCCGGCACGGAGTCCTTGATGGCCCTCGCCAAAAGTTCGACGGCGGTGCTTACCTTCTCCTCGGTCAGAAGCAGCCGGCGGATCCTGCCGATGACACCGGAGAGCTCATCCAGTGGAAGTTTCTTAGCCATGGATCGTCCTCCGGCCAGTCACCGGACAATCGAAGAGGAGGGACCGTCCGGAGAAATCGTGCGCGCGCAACGCCTCCTACCCCAGACATTACGCCTGCCCGAAGCCGCGGAACATGCCCCGCTGCGCGAGGCACAGTAACGGCTAGCCGGGCCACTCTGCTGTTCGACGGCGAGTTCGGCGGCGGCTATTCGCGCGTGATGGGAAGTTTCTTCCCCGTGGACTCGGACAACTCTTTTTCCGGAACCGGTGTGCGTACTTCGAGGACGCCGTCCTTGTAGGAGGCCTTGATGTCCTCCTCTTTTACGTCCGGCGGCAGCGGGAGGGACCGGAAGAAGGAGCCGTAGCGGAACTCCGACCGGTAGCTGTCCTTTTCCTTCTCTTCCTTTTCCTCCCGGCGTTCGGCGCGGATCTGGAGGGAACCGTTAACAACAGAGACGTCGATGTCTTTGTCCGGATCCAGCCCCGGCGCTTCGGCCCGGACCACGAGGGTGTTGCCGTCGAGGTACTCCTCGACGCGGATCGGCATTGGCTGGCTGCCCTGCTGGAAGACCCTGTCCATGGCGTCCATCATTTCGGACGGGGATCGGCGCAGCAGATCGAACGGGCCGCTGCGGAACGTATCCAGCCAGCGGTTGGTGTGGAACGGTGACCACCTGAACAGATCAGACATGACGGTACCTCCCGTGCGTTGCGGTGTAGTGCCCAAAGCGGGCTGACACTTCAAGTACACGCCTGCACACATGGGCCGGGCAGGGGCAAAAGACCCGCCTCGCGGGGCCGGAGCTGCGGCGGGGACGGAGCTACTGCGGGGTCAGCCGGTATCCCACTCCCCGGACGGTCTGCACCCACCGCGGCGACCGCGGGCTGTCGCCCAGCCGCTTACGCAGGTTGCCCATGTGCACTTCCAGCACGCGTTCGTCCCGGGCTGTCACGGGGCTCCCGGGAACAGGGGCTTCGTGCCGCAGATGACGGGCAAGGTCCCCCTTGGTCAGCACCGCCCCCTTGCTTTGGAGCAGTGCGCGCAGCAGTTCGAACTGGGTGCGGGTGAGATCAATGGCTCGTCCGTCTGCCGAAACTGCGCGCGTACTGTCCATAAGGGCGAGGCCGCGGTGTTCAAAATCCCACCCGGACCCCGCCGCGCGTTCCTCGGCTGCGGCAACGTCGCGGGGAGCGGCGGCAGCCGGATCGGGCAGTTCGGCACCTGCGGGCCTGGCGACGAAATGTCCTGCCGCGCACTGCGCAGCGTCCACCAGCGCGTGGCGCCTCGGCCGGCGCAGCAACGCAGCAACCCTTGCCCGGAGCTCGCGCGGACGGAACGGCTTGGCCAAATAGTCGTCAGCGCCGGCTTCGAGTCCCAGCAGCGCATCGGCTTCGCTCGCCAAGGCGCCCACCAGGATCACGTAGGCATGGCTGAAGGTCCGGATCCGGCGGGAGGCTTCGATGCCGTCAAAGTCGGGAAGCCCCAGGTCCACGGTGACCAGGACCGGATCATGCCGCCGCACGGCAGCCACCCCCTCGGCACCGGACGCTGCGGCCACCACTTCAAATCCCGACTGGACCAGCAACTCCGCCAGGGATGCCCTACTACGACCGTCGCCGTTAACCACCACAGCCAAGCCGCGCGTAACCATCAATCCCCCAAGAAATTCTCGTTCGTTTCCAGATGTAGAAATATCACTAATCCCTCAACTCGGAATTGCGTAAAAATTGTGTATTTATTGAGCGTCATCAAAAATAAATATCGGCATTCATCTATTGCCAACCAAACCGGCCTGAATGATGATCATCTTGTGCTCACTGGGGGCGCGGCGCTGCATTGATCAGCGCAAATGTAGGGGGCGTTAATGGTTTCCTCGAGGTCTCGCATCGCAAAAGCAGTTTGGCTCAACCGGCCGCTTGCAATGCTGGCAGCTGCCAGCCTGGTCATGTTGTGCGCAACAACTCCGGCCCACGCCGCCGACACCACCCCCATGGACCCGAACCCTGGGCCCGTGGGCAGCTTTGCCTGGAAGGGGTTCAACTGGGAAAAGCGGTTCTGGGGCGGCGCGCCACAGTTCAACAAGGCTTTCGCCGCGGCCAACGTCAGTAATCCCGACGGCGACGGATACGTCACGCTCTCCCTCACCAATCCAACCGGCAGCGCACCCGTCGGGGCTGAATTCCAGTCCACCCGGCAGGGATTCGGCTACGGCACCTACACCACCACAGTGGCGAAAAACGTCAACAGCCTCCAGAAGGAAGTGGTGTGGGGATGCCTATTCACGTATGACCCGCTGGCCTCCCCGGGCTACAACGAAATAGACCTGTGCGAAGCATCCGCCTGGGGCGGCGGCGCAAGCTACGGCGAATCCTGGCCCGTCACGCAGGCGCACGGCTATTGGTTTGATGCGTCCAAGCCGCCGGGGCAGGGCAACAACACCGTGGTGTTCGATACGACGAATGACCTGGTCCTCACTCACAGAATGGTCTGGGAGCCGGGCAAGATCACGTTCGAGACCTTCGCCGGAGAGGGGTACGGCGGCACGCTGCTCAAGCGAACGGTCCTTCAGGGAAGCACCGTTCCCCTGCCGGCCAAAGAAGCCATCCACTTCAACCTGTGGGTCACAGGCGGGGGTGGCGGAGATCCCGAGCATGTGAAACCCGAGTCCGTGGTGATCCGCGACTTCTCGTTCACGCCGGCCGTTGGCACGCCGCCTGTCGTGGCGTCGCCCATCAAGCTGTCTGCAGCCACCACCAAGGCCAAGGGCGTCAATTCCACCACCCTGACGTGGACCGGGGCCACGGGGGCCAGCGTCACACTCTGGATCAACGGCACCCAGAAAACCGTCCCCAACACGGGAAGCTACGTGAACAAGTTCAAGGGCGGAGCCACCACAAGCTACAAGGTCTGCGATGCGGCAGCCTGTTCCAATGCGGTCAGCGTGGTCACCTGAGGCGAACGCGGGCGGGTGGCCGGGGATGTTGGTGAATCCCGGCCACCCGCCCGGTCAGCTCAGGCAGGAGTTACTTCGCCCTGACCGGCACGATGCGCTTGATGGCGAGCCCGAGCGCCACGAGGGCGAAGGCTGCCAGGGCAAACCAGAAGAGGTCACCGGCTCCGGTTGCCGCGAGGGTTCCGGCTCCGACACCAGCGGCTGCAGGAGCAGCAGGATTGTTGTACATAGGTTTACCAAGCTTTCTTTTTGTTGAAGACTGCATCCACGTAGGCCTTCGCGTGGACTACCTGAAGGAACAGGTCGATCAGAAGTTCGTACATCGTTGCGGCGGCCAGCATGTACTTCCAGCCACGCAGCCGCACAGTCACTACCCGTTCGATCACGAAGACACCGGTCACGGCCAGCCAGAACGGCTGAATGTGCAGCCCTTCTCCCGTGCCCAGTGCAAAAGCCACCGTTCCGACGTAGGCCAACGACACCAGAATTCCCGTCACGGAGAGGGCCTGCCGCCCCCAATACGGCCGGGTGACCCTGGTCCAGCCGTACTGGACGCAGTTCTCCACCGCGCCGCGTTTCCACCTCAGCCGCTGCGCCCAGAGTTCACGCCAGGAGGGCATGATCTCCGTGACAAGCGTGCAGTCGGCCGGTGATTTAATGCGGTACTTGAGGGTCAGCAGCGCGAAGGACAGCTCGTTGTCCTCTGTCAGCACGGAAGTGTCGTAAACGCCTCCCCGGCCGTTGCCGGGAGGCAGTGTGCCCTCGAGCCGCGCAGCAATCACGTCCCTCAAAGTCCGGACACGGAAGAGCGCCGCCGTTCCCGTCACCACCAGGCACTTGCCGTGGAGCCGCTTCACATCCCGCGCGTACCGCGCATACTCGTTCCGCTGCAGGTGACCCACGAAGCCGCCGCCCTTCGCACCGCGGAAGACCCCTCCCACGGCACCAAGCCGCCGGTCGGCCGCCAGATGGCCGGTTGCCCGCTCGATGAAGTCGTGGCTCAACTGCGAATCTGCGTCCTGGACCAGGACCATGTCTTCCGGCTCTGCTCCGGCCAGGAGCCCCTCCAGAGCGAAATTCAGGGCACCCGCCTTCTTGTCCGTGTTTCCCACGGTGCGGATCACCTCGGCCCCGAGTGCCAGGGCAATCGCCTCGGTGGCATCGGTGCAGTTGTCAGCGACAACCACCACCCTGTCCGGCGGGAGAGTCTGGGATTTGAGGGATTCAAGCGTGTCAGAAATACCTGCGGCTTCGTTATGCGCAGGGATGAGGACCGTAATCACAGAAGACCGGCACCCGCAGTTCCGGGCACGGAATTCGAACTGTCACACACTGGCTTGTTGCTCCAACCCGAATTAGTCAATTTGTTTGTTGACTCGAGTTTTTCAACCGGAACGCAAGCAGCCGGAAAATATTCGAAAAGGAATACGCAATCTTCCGTCAGGAAAATTGGTTCTCAACGGAACCTCAATTTCTCACCGTACTGAGGCCGCTTAAAAGCGAAAGTCGGGGTGCTGTCCTGGGACAGCACCCCGACTCCCGTTAGTCAGCCAAGTTCATGGCCGGAGACTGACTTGCGTGGTTATAGGAGGCTGCTGTGACCCTCGTTCACAGCAGAACCCTCAGTCACCGCCGAAGCCGCAGCATCCAGGCTCGCATCAGCGTCCAGGTTCAGGCCCGCGTTCAGATCCGACACAACACTGCCCTCGGCGGAACCTTCTCTCCAGGAGGAGGACCCGCCGTCGTTCACAACAGAACCCTCAGACACCGCCGAAGCCGCAGCATCCACGTTCACATCAGCGTCCAGGTTCAGGCCCGCGCTCAGATCCGACACAACACTGCCCTCGGCGGAGTCTTCGCTCCAAGAAGAGGACCCGGCGTCGTTCACTACAGACCCGTCGTTAACAACAGACCCGTCCGTCACCGTGTAGGTGGCCGTGTGCAGGTTCGCGTCGGCGTCCAGGTTCAGGCCCAGGCCTGCGCTCAGATCCGATACGACGCTGCCGTCGGTGGTGCCGTGCCCCGAGGTGGAGGACCCGCCGTCGTTCACTACCGAACCCTCAGACGCTGCGGAAGCCGCGGCATCCAGGCTGGCGCCCAGGTTCAGGCCAATGTGGGTTCCCGAGCCGAGGCCAAGGTCCGACGTCGTGGTGGTGGAATCGGAGGCGGAGGCTGCGCCTGCGCCGAGGATGAGCACTCCGCCGGCGAACACGGCGCTGCACAGGGTGGTGCGTACGAAAGATTTCATGAGAATTGATTTCCTTACTAGTGAGATGAGCCAGGCACAGTGAGTGCGCAGCTGATTGCCGTCCGCGCGAAAGGGCGCGGTGCCGGCCCCACTAGTCGGGGGAAAAGCCGTGTTCCAGGCTGACCGAGCCGGGCAGCTCGTCGGAGGAGTTGCGGACATCCTTGAGCGGGATCTGCGTCAAGGAAAACTGGAGGGCCGGAACATCGGCTGCGACGCCGGATCCGCCGTCGCCGCCCGTCCTGAGCAACGAGCCGGAACCCGTCGGGACTGTCGCCGGCGACGCGGGAGCCGGCGTTGCGGGACGCTCGGGAGCAGGAGTCGGCGCTGCCACGACAACGGTGCTGCCGCCGTCGGACATTGCCGGCCGGAAGGCTGCACGGTCCTGCGTAACAGTCAGCAGGACGCCGGAAGCTGTACCCGCTGACGGTGCGGGGTTCTGCGGTTCGGACCCCGGGGCGGGCGGCGGTGCGGAAACTCCGACAACGGCGGGGTCCGCGGCAACGTCACCGGCAGCCGACCCGACCGGAACCAGCACGGGCGCCGTGATATCAGCCGCCAGGCCTGTGACCGGGGCCGTGATTTCGGCGACCGTTTGCGTTACGGGGGCGACGGCGGCGGAAGTGAGCGCCGTGACCGGAGCCACCGCGCTGGTGACCTGCTCGACGACGGCGGTCACCGGCGCCGCGGCCGGAGCCAGCGCGGCATCCACGGGAGCCAGAACCGGTTCGGTGACGGCCTGGACCTGGGGCGCCAGCGGCGCTGCCACGACGGCAACGGGCTCTGCGAGCGCAGCCAGCGGACCTTGCTCAACCGCGGCAGTGTCAGAGACGGCATCAGACGTGACGGTGTCCGTGACAGGCGGCAACAGGCTGGAAGCCTGCGCCGAGACGGCTCCGAAGATGACCCAGGCCGCCGCGAGCAGCACACCCAGGAGAAGTGACCGCAGGGCGGAGGAAAGCCGGGATGCACCATCGCGCATTGCTCCACCTCCCCATCGTGGCCGGACGTCATCGATTACTGCAGGACTTACCAGCCATTCGCTGCCGCCGGGGTGGCGGATGGGTGCGCGGATCGAAAATGGAGCCCGCACTTTTCGCCTACGGCGCACACGCCCAGTCCGTGAACCGGCGACCCGTAGACTGAACGGCATTATGGATGACCCTCCTTCACATATGCCCAAGCCCCTCCACCTTCTGACCGGTTCGCCGGCCACCACGGGAGAGGGGCGCCCGAATGTATGAATGGATCATGCTCGGTATCGGCCTTGTCCTTACGGTCGGCACCGGATTTTTCGTTGCCTCCGAGTTCGCGCTGGTCAACCTGGACCGCAACGACCTTGAGAACCGCCAGGCCCGCGGCGAGAAGCGCCTTGCGCCCACCATCAAGGCCCTCAAGATCACCTCGACACATCTCTCCGGGGCACAGCTCGGCATTACGCTGACCACGCTCCTCACCGGCTACACCTTTGAACCGGCCATCAGCAGCATGCTCAGCGGACCTTTGCTGGCAGCCGGCCTGCCTGCGGCAGTGGTCCCGGGGATCGGCGCCGTCGCGGGCATCTTCCTGGCCACGATCTTTTCCATGGTGATCGGCGAACTGGTCCCGAAGAACTTCGCCTTGGCCCTCCCCCTGGCCACCGCCAAAGTGGTGGTTCCGTTCCAAGCCCTGTTCACCGCCGTCTTCAAGCCCGTGATCCTGCTGTTCAACAACACGGCCAACGGCATCATCCGGTCCTTCGGCATCGAGCCGAAGGAAGAGCTGTCCGGCGCCCGCAGCGCCGAGGAACTCAGCTCGCTCGTCCGGCGCTCGGCGCTGGAAGGCGTGCTCGACGTCGACCATGCAGTGCTGCTGCACCGCACCCTGCGTTTCTCCGAGCACTCCGCGGCGGACGTCATGACGCCCCGCGTCCGCATGACGGCGGTCAGCGCCGATGACACGGCGGAGCAGATCGTCACGCTGGCCAGCTCCACGGGGTACTCGCGTTTTCCGGTGATCGGCAGGGACCGCGACGACGTCCTGGGCGTTCTGCACGTCAAGCAGGCCTTCGCCGTGGCCCTGGCCGAGCGGGCCAGCGTCAGCGCCGCGGAGCTCATGATCGAACCGCTCCGCGTCCCGGAGTCCATGGGCGTGGACACCCTGCTGGTCCTGCTGCGCAAGCAGGGCCTCCAGGTGGCGATCGTTTCCGACGAGCACGGCGGAACGGCCGGCATCGTGACCCTCGAAGACCTTGTGGAGGAGATCGTCGGCGAGCTCGAGGACGAACACGACCGCGCCAAGGTCGGTGTGGTGCGCACGGGCCTGTCCACCACCTTTGATGCCTCGCTGCGCCCGGACGAACTGCTGGACCGGACCGGCATCACGGTTCCCGACGGGGAAGAATACGACACCATCGCCGGCTTCGTTACCGACGAACTGGACCGCATCCCGGAACTCGGCGACGAAGTCACTATCGACGGGGGCACACTGCGCGTGGAACGCGTGGCGGGCACCCAGGTGCAGCGTCTCCGCTTCACCCCGGACGATCCGCAGGAAGCCCCCAAAAGTCCGCATGACCGCCTCGTCGACAACCTCACCCCCGGAGCTGAGCAATGAGTGAATACCTTCCCGGCATTATCTGGCTGGTGGTGCTCCTGGTGGTCAACGCCTTCTTCGTGGGCGCCGAGTTCGCGGTCATTTCCGCCCGCCGCTCGCAGATCGAGCCCAAGGCCGAGGCCGGCAGCAAGGCCGCCAAAACCACGCTGTGGGCCATGGAACATGCCACGCTCATGCTGGCCACCAGCCAACTGGGCATCACCGTCTGCTCGCTGGTGATCCTCAACGTCTCTGAACCGGCCATCCACCACCTGCTTGAGATACCGCTGGGCCTGACCTCCCTGTCCGGCGAAGCCATCGGCATCATCGCCTTCGTGGCGGCGCTGCTCCTGGTGACGTTCCTGCACGTGGTCCTGGGCGAAATGGTGCCCAAGAACATCTCGTTCTCGGTTCCTACCCGGGCGGCGCTCATCCTCGCCCCGCCGCTGGTGATGGTGGCTCGCGTGTTCAAGCCGGTGATCTGGACGCTCAACGGGATCGCCAACGCCATCCTGCGGCTCTTCAAGGTCCAGCCCAAGGACGAGGCCACCAGCGCCTACACGCTGGACGAAGTGGCCAACATCGTGGAGCAGTCCACCCGCGACGGCATGCTCACGGACACCACCGGTACGCTCACGGCGGCATTCGAGTTCACCGCCAAAACTGTTGCGGACGTGGAGGTGCCGATCAACGAGATGGTGCTCCTGCCGGCGTCGTCCACTCCCGCGGACATCCAGCGCGCGGTGGCGGAACACGGCTACTCCCGCTACATTCTCACCGACGACGACGGCGTGCCGTCCGGCTACCTGCACCTCAAGGACGTCATGGACCTGACGTCCCCGGAGAAGTTCGCCCGGCCGGTGCCGGCCAAGCGGATCCGCAAGCTCGCGTCCGCCTTCGGCGGCGGCGAACTCGAGGATGCCCTGGCCACCATGCGCCGGACGGGCGCCCACGTGGCCCGGGTCTTCGACGCTTACGGGAACACTACGGGCGTGCTGTTCCTGGAGGACATCATCGAGGAACTGGTGGGCGAAGTGCAGGACGCCACCAGCGCCTGACGCGGAGGCCAATTAACTCATTTGTGATTCGCCGCGTCTTAGGATGCTGGAATGGGGGAGCATCAAGGCGGGAAATTTTCGCGCACGCGCGGGCAGATCTATGTTGAAATCGGCATTCGTGCGTCCATGGAGCGGCTGTGGACGCTCAGCCAGGATCCGGACCTGCATCCGCGGTGGGACCTGCGGTTTTCCCGGATCGTCCCGAGGGACGGTGACGACGGCGGACCTGTCAGCTTTCGTTATGAGTTCCGGCTGCCGTTCCACACCATCAGCGGCACCGGGACGTCCCTGGGCCACCGGCGGCGCGCCGACGGGCAGGCGACTTCGGTACTGAAGTTCACCACCCGCGACGCGCTCTCCCCCATTGGTCCGGGCTCGGGCTACTGGCGGTACATCCCCACGGCTGAAGGCGTCCGCTTCATCACCGGCTACAACTATCAGCCGGGGATGGGCACCCTTGGAAAGCTGCTGGACGGCCGGGTGATCCGGCCCGCGCTGGGCTGGGCAACAGCCATCAGTTTTGACCGCCTGCGGTTGTGGGCGGAGCGGGACCTTGACCCCGGAGACTCCCGGAACCGGTGGATCATCGACGCCGCGGCCAGGTCGGGCGGTTTCCTGGCGTCCGCCCTGCTACTCCGGCGGGCGTTGACCGGACCATTCGCCGGGGCGGCTGCCGCCGTCGGCGTCGCGGCGGCAATGGCCTCATGCTTCCTTCCGGCGCACCGGACGGTGCCCCGGGCCGGGCGGTGCCTGCGGCTCGCGCCGGATGAGCGGGCCGGACGTGCCCCGTCCGCGCTTGTGGCGCTTCCGTCGCCGGGTGGCGGCGGCCTGCCGGCGGGTGAGGAGTAGCCGTGGCCTCCATCTTTGAGCAGGCGCTCGGGCGGGACTTCGGCCGCCTCCACCCGATGCTGCAGAAACGCTTCGGCGTCGATACCGCGGCCGGTTACGCCTGCGTTGGCCGGGGAGTCTTTTCGGAAGTGCGCCGCGGGGCGTGGTGGACGGTTCCGTTTTTGCGGCTCGGCGCGTACCGCAACATCCTCTTTCCCGACCAGGGCGAGAACGTCCCGTTCACCATCGAAAACTACCCTTATGTGGATGGTCTCGGCCGGCCTACGGTCACCTTCGTGCGCACCCTGGAGCTGCCGGGGTCCAAACGCCGACGCTTCGATGCCACCATGGTTTACAGTCCGGAGACCGGGGGCATCATCGACTACCTCGGCACCCACCAGCACCTGGCCACGGGCCTCATCCTGGAGGTGCTGCCGGACGGGTCACTGCATCTCCGGTCGACGGGCCAGCGGTTCTACGAAGGCTTCATCGGATTCGCCTTCCCCGCAGCCTTCACGGGCACGGCGGATCTCTACGAGAGCTTCGACGACGCCCGCGGGGTTTTCACCATTCAGATGCAGGTGCGGAATCCGTTCTTGGGGTTCCTGTTTGGCTACCGGGGCGAGTTCACCTGCACCTTCCCCGCCACGCCTCCCGAGGGTGCGCCGCACCGGCTCAGACCAGTCCGCGAAGAAAGGCGGCAGTAATGGGACGCACGTGGGGATTCCGGAAGCGGCGGGGGCCGCATGACGTCTGGTCAGAGTGGAAGGCTGCGGCGCAGCAGTTTTCGCAACCTCAAAGGGCTTACGCTCAGTCGCATGCATGAGCTAAATAGCCGGGTGGTACAGGGGAGCTTTAGAGGCAGCGACATATCCCTAACGCGGCCCATGAAGCGGCCCGCGCTGGCAAGCTGTTGAGCGCTGCGTCGGGCACACCGGTCGAGGTCGCGGGCGTTGTAGTGGTCGTCGCTCCCAAGAACCTAACCATCAGGAAAGTACCGGATGGCGCCAAGGTCCTGACCGACCGACAACTCCTGCGTTGGCTCCAGAGCCTGCGGCCGGTACTCGCCGTCGATCAGGTTTACCGGATCGCCTCCGTGGCTGGCATGCCCCGAACATGGCACCGGAATCCCGGGCAGCAAACTGACCCGGTCGAATTGCAGCACCGTTTCAGCGCTCTCCGGGACCAGGTGGACCGGGCGCGACAGCGGCGCCTCCTTTGGGTGCTCGCTGCGTTCCTGGGCTTCTTTTCCATGATTTTCCTCGGCCCCTTCTTTTAGCGACGCCTAGCTGCAGCGCCGCCTGGCTGCTCAGCCGCCCAGCATCACGTTCACCGGTGGCTCCCCCGCCAGCATCAGGTCGATCTGGCGCTGCAGCAGCCGGCCCATCCTCGGCCGCATCGCGGAACTGGCTCCGCCCACGTGCGGGGTGATGATGACGCCGGGCGTGCCCCACAGCGGGTGGTCCTGCGGCAGCGGTTCGGGATCCGTAACGTCCAGCGCGGCGCGGATCCGGCCGGATGCCGTGTGGCGGACCAATGCCTCCGTGTCCGCAACTGGGCCCCGGGCCACGTTGACCAGCAGCGCGCCGTCGGGCATTGCCGCCAGGAAATCGTCGTCGATGAGGTGACGGGTGGCGTCGCCAAGCGGAACGCCGACCACCACAATGTCGTGCTCCGGCAGCAGCTCCGGCAACTCGTCGATTCCGTGGATAACGCCGCTCTCATCGGTGCGCTGGCGGCTGGCAACCCTCGTGACGCTCGTTTCGAACGGAAGGAGACGCTGCTCGATCGCCTTGCCCACACCGCCGTAGCCCACGATGAGGACGCGGCGGTCCGCCAGGCTGGCGGTGGGCCGGGCGTCCCAGACACCGTCCCGCTGGCTTTTCATGAGCCGTGGGAACTCGCGCTGGCTGGCCAGGATCATGGCCAGCGTCAGTTCTGCAGTGGAGGTCTCGTGCACGCCTGCTGCGTTGGCGAACACCCGGCCCGCCGGGAGCGAGTCCGCCACGCCGTCGTACCCGATCGACTGGCTCTGCACCAGGGCGGTCTCTACCGCCTCAAGATTCTTCAGGACCTTCGTGCCGCCCATGTACGGCGGGACAACAATATCGATCTGCGGCTGCGGCGGCTCGCCCGTGAAGTCCCACTCAAGCACGGTGACGTCCGGATGCGGCGTCAGGTACTCACGAAGTACGGCATCGGGCAGGCTGACAGTGATCTTCCGCGTCATGGTTGCCAGCCTAGTGGAGGGAGGCTGGCAGTCAGTTATCGGCGCGGGTCGGGGCACCGGGGTGGAGGTAGTCCCGCAGCAAGGGGAACTCCGTGCGGACGTGGGCATCCAGTTCCGTGATGAACCTGGACGTAAAATACATCCGGAGCAACGGATCCAGCACCCGGCCGATCCCGGGCCATCCGGCTCTGACTGTGTGACGCACCGACACCCCGCCCGGTACCGGGGTGAGCTCCAGGGAGAGGCTGGCCGGAAGCGGCACGATCTTCCGGAAGCGCCACACGAGCCTGCATCCCGGTTCGACCGCTTCCACGACTCCGTGCAGGCGCAACCGGCGCCGGCCGACGAACTCGTCCATGACCATCACATCTCCTACTCCGGCGCTGGCCCGCCCCAGCACGTGGAGCTGCAGGTGGGTTCCCGGCCACCAGTTCCGGTACTGCTCATCGGTGCAGGCCATCATGAAGTCGGTGACGTCACGGCCCGTCAATCCCGCAACATCCACTCTCGATTCGGTCACCAGCACCGGTGCAACCTGTGCTGCCGCGCAGCCGGGAGTTCCGCCGGGAAAGCCGCCAGGTCCTGGCTGTCAGAATTGATTCCCATTGGGCCAACGCTACGCACGCTGCGGGCAGGGTCAAGAGCCTCCTCCGGCGGCAGCGGATAGATTCCCCAGTGCGTTGCCGGGGCTCTTTGAGTCGGTGTACCTTGGCCGGATGCTGAGCATTGGCTCGATCGTGATCCGCGTTGACGACCTCCAGGCCCAGATGGCCTTCTGGCAGGCCGCACTCGGCTTCGAACCGCGGCATGAACCCGAGGACGACTTTGTGATCCTGCAGCCACCGGGCGGCGCGGGCACCTGCATCTCGCTGGACCGTGTCCCGTCGTCGGTCCACCTGCCGCCCCGCATCCACCTGGACCTCTACACGGAGGACCAGGCCGGCGAAGTGCAGCGGCTCCTCAGCCTCGGCGCCACCCGCATCGAATGGAGCAAACAGCCCGCCGATGCGGACTACGTGATCATGGCAGATCCCGAAGGCAACCGCTTCTGCGTCATCGACACGGCCGGCCGCAGCCAGGCGGACTAGCCACCCGGAGGAGGAGCCGCGATTCAGTGTCCGGCGTTGACGCTTCCTGCCGCGATTGTGGCGACGTCCTGGCGGAACCTTTCGGGCTAACGGCATCGGCCACGGCGTAGCGGCCGATGCCGTCGTGTTCACCCACCATCAGGACAGTCGAGGGACGGTGGGTCATTTATTCTCCTTGACCGAGGCCTTTGTTGTTTCACGCTGGGTTGCTGCCCAACTGGCGAGGACTTTCAAAGCGTCCTCTGAGGGTGTTTCGGGATCTGCTGTGTACACGTTGATGCGCAGTCCCGGGTCTGCAGGAAGTTCCAGCGCCTCAAAGCTCAAGTCGAGGTCGCCAACGATCGGGTGGTGGAGCCGCTTCCGGCCGGCGCGGTGGTACTTCACGTCGTGCCGGGCCCACCGGGTGCGGAACTCCTCGCTGCGGGTTGAGAGTTCACCGATCAGGTCCGTGAGGTCCTTGTCATACGGGTTTTTCCCGGCCGTGGACCGCAGGACCGCGACGATGTCATCGGCCGCCCGTTCCCAATCGGCGAAGAACTCCCGCGCTTTCGGGTTCAGGAAGGTGAACCGCGCACTGTTCGGCGGGGTGGTCTGTTCGGCCATCAGGTCCTGATACAGCGCACGGCCCAGCTCATTGGCGGCGAGGACATCCCCGCGGTCGTTGCGGACCCAGGCCGGCGCCGTCGTGATCGCATCGATGACGCGCTGCACGCTCGGCCGCACCGTCTGCGGGCTGCGCTTGCGGCGCACCCGGGGAGCGGCGGTGGCGGCGCGGGCCAGGTCGAAAAGGTGGGCCGTTTCGGCGTCGTCGAGCTTCAGGGCGCGGGCGAGTGCTTCAAGGACGCTGTCCGAGGCGCCGGAGAGGTTTCCGCGCTCAAGGCGGATGTAGTAATCGATGCTCATCCCGGCCAGCATGGCGACTTCCTCGCGGCGCAGCCCGGCAACGCGGCGGTTGCCGCCATAGACCGGCAGGCCGGCCTCTTCGGGCGTAATCCTTGCACGGCGGGAGGTCAGGAATTTCCGCACGTCGTCGCTGTGTGTCATGGCATCCACGCTACGCGGGGTCGGTGGAACGAGGGAGGGACTGGCATTACCCGGAAGGACAGTGACTCCCGGCCTGCAGTGAATCACTGTTGCATTGAAAGCATGAAACCTGAACCCACAGCCGCTCCCCGCCGGGCAGCGATCCTGGCGATCATCCTCGTCAGCTACTTCATGATCCTGCTGGACAACTCGGTGATCTTCACGGCCCTGCCGAGCCTGCAGGAGGACCTTCAGCTGAGCACCGGTGAGCTCTCCTGGGTTCAGGATGCGTACACGCTGGTCTTCGGCGGCCTGCTGCTCCTCGGCGCCCGGGCAGGAGACCTGCTTGGACGCCGGCGGGTTTTCGTGTTCGGGCTGGTGGTGTTCTCGGTGGCGTCGCTGCTGATCGGGCTGGCGCCGGCGGGCTGGTGGGCGATCGCCGGCCGCGCCGTTCAGGGCATCGGGGCTGCGATCGTCGCGCCCGCCTCGCTGTCCCTGCTCACGGCGAGCTTCCCGGAGGGCCGTGAGCGCACCCGGGCCGTCGCCCTGTACGGTGCCACCGCAGGAATCGGCGCCAGCCTGGGGCTGGTCATCGGCGGGGCGCTGGCCCACTGGATCTCCTGGCGGGCCGGGTTCTTCGTCAACGTACCCATCGGCGCCGCGATGATCCTTCTCGCTCCGCGGTTCATCCCGGAAACGGGCCGGTCCCGCGGCCGCTTCGACGTGTTCGGCGCGCTCAGCGCCACACTGGGTGTCGGCGCTCTCGTGTTCGGCATCATCAACACCGTCGATGCGGGATGGACGTCCCCGGCTACGTTCACAGCCGTCGGCGCCGGCGCCGTACTCCTGGTGACGTTCGTTCTGATCGAGCGCAGGGCGGCCCAGCCGATCATGCCGCTGCGGCTGTTCGCGAGCCGCCGCCGCACCGGCGCCTACGTCGCCCGCTTCCTGTACCTGGGGGCGATGATCGGGTTCTTCTTCTTTACCACCCAGTTCATGCAGGAAGTGCTGGGCTTCGACCCGCTGCAGGCCGGCCTCGGCTTCCTCCCCATGACGGCGGTCAACTTCGCCGTCGCGATGGCCATCCCGCGGCTGCTGGGGCGGATGCCGGCTTCCATTCCACTCGCGGCAGGAATCCTGGTCACTCTCGCCGGAATGTTCTGGCTCAGCAGGGTGGGAGTCGACTCCGCATACCTGACGGCGGTGGCACTGCCCATGATCCTCATCGGCGCCGGTCAAGGCCTGGCGTTCGCACCGCTGACCTCGTTCGGCATCATCGGCGCCCCAGCCGCCGACGCCGGCGCGGCATCGGGCCTGGTGAACACATTCCACCAGGTGGGCACCTGCCTCGGGCTTGGCATCGCGGTCGCGGCCGCAGCGACCGTCCCTGCCACGGGTTCTGCTGTAGCGCGCCTGGCCGCAGAGGTCAGCACCGCCCTCACCACAGGCAGTGTCCTCCTGTTCCTTGCCCTGGCCGTGACGGCCGTCCTCATCCTGCCCGCCGATCTTGCCGCCCGCCGGACCACGAAACTGCCGACGGCGGGGCGTGCCCCGCAGTTCGAGACCGCCCGGTAAGGGCGCTCGAAGGGAGGTAACGGCGTGCCCTCCCACAATCCCGAACGCCTGAATACCGTGAAAGCAGCTTAAGACAGAGAGAAGGAACCACCATGGAATACCGTCCCCTCGGCCGCACAGGCGTGCAGGTCAGCCCCCTATGCCTGGGTGCGATGATGTTCGGGCCCTGGGGCAACAAGGACACCGCCGACTCCATCCGCATCATCCACCACGCCCTCGACGCGGGCATCAACTTCATCGACACTGCCGACGTCTACTCCGGCGGGGCATCAGAAGAAATCGTCGGCCGGGCACTTGAAGGCCGGCGCGACGACGTCTTCCTGGCCACCAAGTTCTTCATGCCCATGAATGAAGGCGACCCCAACCAGCGCGGCGGATCCCGCCGCTGGATCATCCGCGAAGTCGAAAACTCCCTCCGCCGCCTGAACACCGACTACATCGACCTCTACCAGGTACACCGGCCCAGCCCCGATACGGACGTTGAGGAAACCCTCGGCGCCCTCACCGACCTGGTCCGCCAAGGGAAGGTCCGTTACATCGGCTCCTCGTCCTACTCCGGATCCCAGATCGTCGAAGCCCAGTGGGCATCCCGGGAACGCAACCTGGAGCGGTTCGTCACCGAGCAGCCGCCCTACTCGATCCTGGTCCGCGGCATCGAGGAAGACATCCTCCCCGCGGTGCAGCGCCACGGCATGGGCACCCTCACTTATAGCCCGCTCAGCGGCGGCTGGCTGTCCGGTCGCTGGCGCAAAGACTCAGCGTCCGCCCCCGCCTCTTCCGCGCGTCCGAGCGCCCGGTTCGACATGACAAGCCCGGCCAACCAGCGAAAACTCGACATCGTCGAGGAACTCGCCGGGCTCGCGGAACACGCCGGACTGACGCTCATCGAGCTGGCCATCGCGTTCGTGATCAACCACCCGGGGGTCACGTCCGCCATCGTCGGACCACGCACCATGGAGCAGTTGGAGTCCTACCTGCCGGCCGCCGATGTCACACTGTCCACCGAGGTACTGGACCGCATTGAAGAGCTTGTGGCGCCCGGAGTCACCGTCAACCCGGACGACAACAGCTATGGCGCCAACGAACTCACGCCGGCGGCACGACGACGGTGACAGAGCGTTGACTTGTACCGTCGATGACTGTTAGACATGATGGGAAAGCGTTTTCTGCTCACCACCCAACCCGCCCCCGCTTCTTTGAGGGGTGGGTTGGGTGGTCTGATTGAAACGATACAACGCATGTCTAAGGAGACGGACAACGATGACCGACGCCACACTCAACTGGCTCGAGGGCGAAGTCCCCGCGGGGCTTTCCGGCGGCACCACCTGGGGCATGCCGTTCACCCGGGGTGCCCTTGCCGGCGCCGACGGGATCACGGTCTCGGACGCGGACGGGCGGCCTGTCCCCGCGCAGGCCTGGCCCCTCGCCACCTGGCCGGACGGCTCGCTGAAATGGGCCGGCATCGCGCTGCCGGCAACCGCTGCGCCGTCCGCGCAGTACCGGGTGACGTCCGACGGCGGCACCCCGCCGGTGCCCGAACCGTCACCGCTGGTTGCGGTGACGGAGTCCGACGACCTCGTCACTGTGTCCACCGGCACGTTGGAAATGGTGATCAGCCGAAGCGGTCCGTCCCTGTTCACGTCCCTCTCCCGCGGCGGCACAGTCGTCGCTGAAGACGCCCGGCTGGTCAGCCTGCTTCAGGACGGCGTCCCGGACGGCCCCGGCAGCGTCAGCCGGCAGGCCTTCACCGGCGAGGTAACCGCCGTCGTGCTTGAACAACACGGACCGGTCCGTGCAGTGGTCCGGCTGGAGGGCACCCATCGGCAGGACCACGCGGACGCAGACGGGCAGCGGCGCAGCTGGCTGCCGTTCGTGGTCCGGTTCTACTTCCACGCCGGCGCCCGCAGCGTGCGGATGGTCCACTCGTTCATCTGGGACGGCGACGCGGACCGCGACTTCCTTGCCGGGCTGGGCGTCCGCTTCACGGTGCCGCTGGAATCCGAGCTGCACGACCGGCATGTGCGCATCGCAGGGGCCGACGGCGGCTTCCTCACCGAGGCGGTGCGCGGCCTGACCGGCCTGCGCCGCGATCCCGGCGAGGACGTCCGGCACGCCCAGCTCGCAGGACGGCCGACGCCACCCCTGGAGGAGTGGAGCGAGCTGGTGTCCAAGCGGCTGCACCTCATCCCGGCGTGGAACGACTTCACGCTCACCCAGCTCAGCGCCGACGGCTTCGAGCTCCGCAAGCGGACCGGCGAGGGCCACGGCTGGGTGGGGATCTCCGGCGGTACGCGGGCCTCCGGGTTCTGTTCCCTCAGCGATCCGCGCGGCGGTTTCGGCATCGGCATCCGTGATTTCTGGCAGTCCCACCCGGGCCAGCTGGACATCCGCGGCGCCGCCACGGCCCGGGCCTCGGTGACCGCGTGGCTCTACTCCCCCGAGGCGCAGCCCATGGACCTGCGTTTCTACCACGACGGCCTGGGCCAGGACACCTTCGAGGACCAGCTCGAGGGCCTGGAAATCACCTACGAGGACTACGAACCCGGCTTCGGGAACCCGCACGGCATCGCCCGCACCCACGAACTGACGCTCTTTGCCTACGACGCCACGCCGGACACCGCGTCCCTCGCCGCCGATGCCGCCGCCGCGTCGACTCCGGCAATGCTGCAGGCCACGCCCGGGTACCTGCACTCGGCCGGCGTGTTCGGCGACTGGGCGCCCGCGGACCGCAGCACCCCGGAGCGGGCCGCGCTCGAGGACAAGCTGGACTTCCTCGTCGACTTCTACCAGGGCCAGGTGGAACAGCGCCGCTGGTACGGTTTCTGGAACTACGGCGACGTAATGCACACCTACGACTTCGACCGGCACGCCTGGCGGTACGACGTGGGCGGCTACGCCTGGGACAACTCGGAGCTCTCCCCCGACCTGTGGCTCTGGTACACATACCTCCGCACCGGCAGCGCCGACGTCTTCCGCCTCGCGGAGGCCATGACCCGGCACACCGGCGAAGTGGACGTCTACCACCTGGGCGAGTGGCGCGGCCTGGGCTCCCGGCACAACGTGCAGCACTGGGGCTGCAGCGCCAAGCAGCTGCGGATCAGCACCCCGGCCTACCGGCGCTTCTACTACTACCTGACGGCGGATGAACGCACCGGTGACCTTCTCACCGAGCTCGTGGACAGCGACCGGAACTTCCTGGGCCTGGATCCCACCCGGAAAGTCCGCACGGACAGCGCCACGTACCGCCCGGACCGGCGCGCCCTGGCCGTAGGGCTGGGGACGGACTGGGGATCGCTGGCCGCCACCTGGCTGACCGACTGGGAACGCACCGGAAACCCGCGGTCACGGGACAGGCTGCTGGGCACCATGGCGGACATCGGCGCGCTGAAGTACGGCTTCCTCACGGGCGAGGCGCTGTACAACCTGGACACCGGACGGTTCGACGCCAGCCGGGACATGATCCTGGTTTCGCACCTATCCGCGGTGTTCGGGCTGGTGGAAATCTGCAGCGAGCTCATCGACCTGGTGCCGGACGCCGGCTTTGAACGCGCCTGGCTGCAGTACTGCCGGCTCTTCCTGGCCACGCCGGAAGAACAAGTTGCCGAGGTGGGCCAGCCGCTGGACGGAATCCACCTGACGCAGGCCCACAGCCGGCTCAGCGCCCATGCAGCGTCGCGGCTGGGGGACGCTGAACTGGCGAGGCGGGCCTGGACCAGCTTCGCGGAAGGCGGGGAGCACCTCAACCACGCGGAAGCCTTCACGTTGCGGCGGATCGAACCTCCTTATGTCCTCACGGCCGTGGACGAGGCCCCCACGGTGTCCACCAACGACACAGCCCAGTTCGGCCTGGCGGTGATCCAGAATCTGGCGCTGATCGGGGATCAGTTGCCGGCACTCCAGCGGGATTGAGTCTTACGAGGCCAGCCGCTCCCGTTCACCGTGACGGGGGCGGGCTGGTTCAACGCCGCGTTCGGGCTGGTTGATCTCGGCCCAGACCGCGTCAAGGGAGAGGCCCAGGACATCGGCGATCGCCGCGATGGTCGGGAAGGCCGGAGTGGCTATGCGGCCCGTTTCGATCTTCCGGAGTGTCTCCGGCGAGACGCCAGCATGGAGCGCGGTATCGAGCATCGGGCGCTCTCCCCTGGCGAGGCGCAGCAGGGCGCCAAGACGCTGTCCGCGCTCGACTTCTCCGGATGTGAGGGGCAACCTGACCATGGCTCCAATTCTAATACCGGGATAATATGGCCGGTATAGTTATTGGTTTCCAGAGAAAGGCGCCGCATGATCGAGATCCTGAACCCCGCCGAACTGCACCGCGCAAAGGAGTCAGGCGCCCTGGTGGCCCACATCCTGCAGACGCTCAAAAGCCGCAGCACGGTGGGCACAAACCTCCTGGACATCGACCGGTGGGCCAAGGACATGATCGCCGAAGCCGGCGCGCAGTCCTGCTACGTCGACTACGAGCCGTCCTTCGGCCGCGGGCCGTTCGGCCACTACATCTGCACGGCCGTCAACGACGCCGTGCTGCACGGACTGCCGCACCGGTACACGCTTGCCGACGGCGACCTTCTGACACTCGACCTCGCCGTCTCCAAAGACGGAGTCGCCGCAGATTCAGCCATCAGCTTCCTCGTGGGTGACTCACAACCCGCGGAGAGCGTCGCGATGATCAGCGCCACCGAACGGGCACTGAGCGCAGGGATAGCCGCCGCCCGCCCCGGTGCCCGGATCGGCGACATCTCCCATGCCATCGGCACCGTCCTCAGCGAGGCCGGCTACCCGATCAACACCGAATTCGGGGGCCATGGCATCGGATCAACGATGCACCAGGACCCGCACGTTCCGAACACCGGACGGCCCGGCCGCGGATTCCAGCTGCGCCCCGGGTTGCTGCTCGCCTTGGAGCCGTGGGTCATGGCGGACACCGCCGAGCTCGTGACAGATGCCGACGGGTGGACGCTCCGGAGTGCCACGGGCTGCCGGACAGCCCACAGCGAGCACACCATCGCCATCACCGAGGACGGCGCCGAAATCCTTACCTTGCCGAAGCAGCCGCAGCCGTAAGGTCCGCCGTCGTGCTTTCAGTGCTTTCCGTTACTTCCGTGTTCTCGGGTACTTCCGGGAGCTCACCGCGGAAGGCGCGGAGCATGGCGTCGCGGTCGAACTGGCCCTCCCACTTGGCCACCACGAACGTGGCCACGCAGTTTCCCAGCAGGTTGACGGAGACGCGCATGGAGTCCATCAGGCGGTCGGCGCCCAGGAGCAGGGCCACTCCGGCTACCGGGAAGATGCCCAGTGCGGCCGCGGTTGCCGAAAGCGCCAGGAAGGCCGAGCCAGGAACGCCCGCCATGCCCTTCGACGTCAGCATCAGGATGCCAAGGGCAGCGAGCTGCTGGCCCAGGTCGAGGTTGTGCCCGAAGGCCTGGGCCAGGAACAGCAGGGAGATGGACAGATACAGCGCGGCGCCGTCCAAATTGAACGAGTAGCCGGTGGGAACCACCAGCCCCGTGGTGGCCCGCGAGCAGCCCGCGTTGGTCAGCTTGGTCATGATGCGCGGGAGCACCGACTCGGTGGACGCTGTGCCCAGCGCCAGCAGGAACTCTTCGCGGCTGTACTTGATGAACTGCCACAGCGGCACGCGCGGATACACCCAGGCCACCACAAAAAGCAGCACGATGAAGATGATGGCGGCCCCGTAGCATGCCGCAATCAGCAACGCGTACGTGCTCAGCGAGCCGAGGCCGTACTGGCCGATGATGAAGGCCATGGCGCCGAACGCGCCCACGGGGGCAACACGCATCACCCAGCCCATGATCTTGAAGAACAGCTCCAGCACCGTCTCCAGAAGCGTCACCACTGGCAGGCAGCGTTCCCGCCCCACCACCACGATGGCCGCTCCGAAGAACACCGAGAAGCAGAGCACCTGCAGCAGGCTGTTGGAGGCGAAGGCGCCCACCACACTGTTGGGAATGATGCCCAGCAGGAACGCGCCGGCGTCCTTCGGCGGGGCCGTGCCGGTCTTGGCGTTGAGGGCATCCTGGGACAGCGTATTCGGATCGATGTTCAGGCCGGCACCGGGCTGCACGATGTTGCCCACCACCAGCCCGAACACCAGGGCGAACAGCGTGGCCCCGGTAAAGTACAGCAGCGCCTTCACGCCCACCCTCCCCACGGCCTTCACGTCGCCCACGGCGGAGATGCCCGTGACAATCACCAGGAAGATCAGTGGGGCGATGATCATCTTGATCAGCTGGATAAAGCCGTCGCCCAGCGGCCGCAGGGCGGAGCCGAGATCAGGCCAGAAGTGGCCGATCCCGATGCCCAGGCACACGGCCACGAGGATCTGGAAGAAGAGCGACGTGTAGAGCGGCTTCTTCGCGGGCGTGCCGGCTTTGTCCGGCACCAGGGGCGAGGGGAGTTTCATCAGGGCTGCCAATCAACAGGGAAAAGGCGCTGGACGCCTTTAGGTCACGGGCAACGCTAGGGACCTCGTGTTTCCGGAATGCTAAATCCGTACTGCGGAATTGTTTAACCGCAGCATGGAAAATCCATAGTGTATGGTTCCATGTTCATTCGTGCGGCATATCCGGATACTGGACATCTCGAATAAACCCGACTTTTCCCCGTCAATTCGCGGAAAAAAGGTGCGCTAGGGCACTGGCGCCGCGGCAAAAGCAGGCGGACGATTGTACTACCGGGCCACGAATTCACGTGGGAAGAGCCCGGAGTCAAGCCCCCGCGGAGGCCGGGTGTGCTGTTTGAAAGCGGACTGAACTGGTAACCGCTTCACAGGGGAGTGATCACGCGGCTGGCTAGTCCTGTCCGGAAATAATCACTCGCATCCTTGTGTAGGAGCAAGAGAAATGTCCATCACCCCATCAACCAAAACCCGCCCCTTCGGAACCCGATTTGCCTTGATTTCGGCTGTTTCCCTAGGACTTGTCGGCGGACCTGTTGCGCTGGCTGCACCGGCGGACGCTTCGACGTCGCTCCGCGGCTGTACCGTTGATCCACTGAAGCCCACGGACCTGCGCTACAACAGGGCGGACTTCAGGATCAGCGTCGACTGCAACGGCAACAAGACCGTGGAAGTCCGCCAGCGGCGCTTTGAGCAGGATTCACGCCGCCACGAAACGTTCCTGGGCCGCAGCATCTTCACCGAGCATTTCGACAGGCGCGATGGCCGAGTCGTTATCCACAGCAGGGACAGCGTGAAGAGGGACCCTGCTCGCGACAGGGTGTTCCAGGAAGTTTCCTTCCGAGTGAAGTCCGGCAACAACTGGTCTGACTGGACCCGGTGGGAGAAGAGCGACGTAGCCGTCATCCGCTGACAGTTAAGCAGTTCCACGAGCCAGGGGCGAGCCCGCCCCTGGCTCTTTCCGCCCAACGGCCGCAACGGTCAGGGGATTGACGTTTGCCGGGGGCGCTGGAAGGGTGGGTCGAACTTAGCCGGCTGCCGCCGTTGTCCCGCTTTCGCCCACGGACCGGGGGTAAATCTAAGTACATCTGAGTACTCCGGCACTGGACGCCCTCCCTAAATGAGTAATCACCACTCGTGTATTTTTTGCCGACAAGTGGTGAAATACGGGGGTCCGTAAAATGCCCGCAGTATCGGCGGATCGGCCACCCCGCTCCCCGGACCCTCCAAGAATTACGCGGAGATCCCCCGTATTCTCGAACGTCGAATTCCCCGGAATATCGTCAGGAGCGTACACATGCGATTCCACGAGCCGGCACAGGCCCGGATGCCACGTCTCTAAAGGTGAGCCGTGATCCGAATACTGGTTGCCGAAGACGAAGAGCGCATCGCCAGGTTCATCGAAAAGGGCCTGCGCGCGGCCGGCTACGCCCCAACTGTGGTTTCTGACGGGGTCACCGCCGTCGACTACGCCTCCAGCGGACAATACGACCTGTTGCTTCTCGACGTCGGGCTTCCCCGCCTGGACGGATTCACGGTGCTCAGCGTGCTCCGGCGCGACCACCTGAGCATTCCGGTCATCTTCCTGACCGCGCGCGACTCGGCCGCGGACACGGTCGCAGGCCTGGAGGGCGGTGCCGATGACTACATGGCCAAACCGTTCGGGTTTGATGAGCTCCTCGCCCGCATCCGGCTCCGCCTTCGCCCGTCCGACATCACCGACGCGTTGGCGGGAAACACGATGCGCTACGGATCCCTGGAGTTGAACCTCCACACCCACACACTCAGGGTGGGCGATAAGACAGTGGAACTTTCGGCCCGCGAGTTCGCTTTGGTGGAAATGTTCCTGCACCACCCCGGCCAGATCCTGAGCCGTCAACAGCTCCTCAGCCAGGTGTGGGGTTATGACTTCGACGGCACCTCCAACGTGGTGGATGTGTACGTTCGCCAGCTACGCCAGAAGATCGGGGCCGAAAGAATTGTCACCGCCCGTGGTGCCGGGTACCGTCTGGCAACGTCATGAGCGATCCCCGGGCCCGGAGGCCGGGCGAAGGCGCCACAGTGAATGATCCCGGCACTTCCAGCTGGAAGGCCAAAATCTCCTCTGTGAGGTTCCGCGTTGTGGCCGCCATGCTGGCCATGATGGCCGCAGGGCTGAGCGTTGCCGGCTTCATTACCTTTGCCGTCCAGTTCCAGGAGGCGGACGCCCGGGTGGACCAGGCGCTTCTGGACAAAGCCGAGGCTGTCATCAAGCTGGCAAAGACGAGTGACGCTGCAGCCACAAAGACATTCACGAAGCAGCTACGCGATGCCGCGGACGACATCGAGCCCCGAAGCAACGAAGTCATGGGAACCATCAGGGAGGGGAAAGTTACGTGGACACTCGAAGGCGCAGCGGACGAAAGGCTCCTGGCAAAGGACATGTACCCGGCGGCCGCAGCGCTAGCGAATGCCTCCGGTACCACCTTCGGCGACCTGAACTTTGAAGGGCGACGGCTCCGTACCGTGGTCCTTCCGGTTCCGGCAGCCAACGAACCCACCCTGACTTACTTCCTGGTGGGCAAGGAGACCGCCGACCAGCGCGAGCACACCTTCTCATCCGTGCACACGTACACCCTGGTGGGCGCCGGCACGCTCCTGGGCGCTGCAGCACTGGGAAGCCTGGTGGCCGGGCGTCTCCTGAACCCGCTCCGCCGCCTCCGCGAGGCCACCCAGGTGGTCAGCCACGAGGACCTCACCCAGCGTGTCGAAGTGCGGGACGGATCCGACGACGTGACCCTGCTCGCCAAGACGTTCAATACCATGCTCGAGCGTCTGGATGAAGGCGCGAGGCAACAGCAGCAGTTCCTGGATGACGCCGGTCACGAGTTGCGCACGCCACTGACGATTCTGCGCGGGCACCTGGAACTGGTCTCCATCGATGACCCGGAAGACGTCGCCACCACCAGGGATGTGCTGCTCGAAGAGGTGGACCGCATGCAGCGATTGGTGGATGACCTCCTCATGCTCGCCAACGCCAGCCACCCGGATTTTGTCCGGAAAGAGCCCGTCAGGGTACCGGAATTCCTGCACCACGTGATGGAGAAAGTCCACGTGCTGGCGGACCGCGCGTGGGTCATTGACGAAACCGCGGACTGCACCGTGGAGGCAGACCCCCAGCGACTGACGCAAGCGTTGGCGCAACTCGCCGCAAACGCCGTCAGGTACACCGGCAGTTCGTCAACGATCGCACTCGGCAGCAGAGTTGACCTCGCCCAGGAATCCGATGAGGTAGCCGCCCCGGAATCCAACACGCTCGTGCTGTGGGTGCGGGATACCGGCAGCGGCATAGCGGTCGAGGACCAGCAGCGGATCTTTGAGCGGTTCGGCCGCGCGGCCCACGGCCGGGGCGACAAGGGGTCGGGACTGGGGCTGGCCATCGTGTCGGCCATCGCCCAGGCCCACGGCGGCGCAGCAACGGTGCACTCCACAGTCGGACAGGGGTCCTCCTTCATCATCAGGATTCCGCTGCAGACTGCCGACGCCCGGCTTTGAACATCGCGAAGATGCACCGCAGTTCCTACAATTTAAGTGGCGGGAATTGCGGCAACCAGCCGCATCGGCCGCACCACAAGGAGGACCGCAATGGGTTTGGGTGACAGGATCCACAACGCCGCGGAGCGACTTCACGGCAAGGGAAAGAAAGCCGCCGGCGAAGTCAGCGGCGACCGCCGGATGAGGGCCGAAGGCAAAGGCCGCGCCATCAGGGCCGACCTCAAGCAGGCCGGCGAAAAGTTCAGGCACGCCTTCAAACGGCACTAATCCGCTAGCTAGTCCACATGGGCGGCCCCGGCAGGGACCGCCCATTCATTATGCCCCGCCATGCCCGGGCCGGCGCGCCGCAGGGTGACTGCCGTCGACGGCGGCTATGGAGTTGAGGTGACAGTGGGCGAGGGAGTGGTGCCGCCTTCCGTCTCAGTTTCGGTCGGCGTCGCCGATTCCGAAGGGGTCACGGTGGCCGTGCCCGTGGACGACGCCGTGCCTGAGGAGGTGGGGCTGGCCGTTCCCGTACCGCCTTCAGCCTTTTGCAGGACCCGGTTGATTACGTCTTCCAGCTCCTTCTGATCACTGTCTCCAAGGTCCGCACCGCCCTTCGTGGCAACAATCAGGAGCCTGCCCTCGGCGGCGGAGACCTGCATTAGCATGTCTGCTGCGCCGGCTCCGCGCGTGCTGACCGTGGCGAACGTTTCCTCGGCGTCCGTCTCTGCCTGCAGTTCCTTGCTGGCGACTTCGTATTTCTGGCCCAGCACGTCAAGGGTGAAGGTGGCACACTGGTCCATCTTGCCGCTCACGTCCTGGAGGAGGCCGACGGCGTCGGGACCTTCGCCGCCGGACTGGGCTGACACTGTGCGCGGCTCCTTGCCCTCAGAAATGGCCACTGCCACTTCGCCATTGTCCACCGTGTCCAGCAAGCCGGCGGTGGCGATGGATTTGCAGACCTCGGGGTCAGTCTTCGCCGCACTCATGAGCAGGTTTGCAATGCGCCCGCCCTGGTCCACCTGGTCCTTGGAATAGAGCTTAAGTTCGTTGCCGTCGGCGTCCTTCATGCCGGAGATCAATTGGCGGAGTTCGTCCTCGGTGTACACCTTGTCCTGGGCCGCCTCGGTGGTGGAGGTCGTCGCCGTGGGGCCCGCGGTACCGCCTCCGCCCGTACACGCTGCCAATGCGAGGACCGCTGCTGCCGTGAATCCGAGAACCGGTACTTTGCCCACCTGAACCACCCCTTCGAGATAAGAAGCATGCTTATGATTTACAGCTTAGGACTTTCGGGCCGCCTGCGGTAGCCGCATTCCGCGGACGGCGCCAGTGCCGCCGCCCCTTGACTCGCACCCCCACCCTTCCCTACACTTTTCATAAAGCAGAATCTAATTTCCACAAAGCGGAATCTTGAAGCGAAATCGCGAAGAGACAAGAAGCATAGGAAGCTAGATCAAAGCCCCCTCCTCGGAAGGACCTACGATGACGTACACAGTGAACTGCTCCATCCTGCTGACAGAGCTGCCCCTGCTCGAGCGGCCCGCTGCCGCGAAGGCCGCCGGCTTTGACGCCGTCGAGTTCTGGTGGCCCTTTGACACTTCCGTCCCCACCGACGCCGAGACCACGGCTTTCGAGCGCGCCATCACCGACGCCGGCGTGCAGCTCACCGGCCTGAACTTCAACGCCGGCAACATGCCCGGCGGCGACCGCGGCCTGGTCTCCTGGAAGAGACGCTGCTCCGAGTTCAAGGACAACATCGACGTCGTCGCCGGCATCGGCGAGCGCCTCGGCTGCAAAGCGTTCAACGCCCTCTACGGCAACCGCCAGGACGAATTCACCCCGGAGGAACAGGACGAACTGGGCGCCAGCAACCTGGCCGCCGCAGCCGCAGGAGTGGCCCGCATCGGCGGCACCGTCCTCCTCGAACCGGTCAGCGGCGCCCCCAGGTACCCGCTCCTCAAAGCCCAGGACGCACTCAACGTCATTGCCCGGGTCAAGGAGGAATCCGGCGCGGAGAACATCAAGCTCCTCGCCGACTTCTACCACCTGGCCGTCAACGGAGACGACGTCGCCGCCGTCATCGAAAAGCACGCAAAAGACTTCGGCCACATCCAGATCGCCGACAACCCCGGCCGCGGGGCTCCCGGAACCGGCGGGCTTCCCCTCGGCGAATGGATCGCCCGCAGCCGCGAACTCGGCTACGAGGGCTACATCGGCCTCGAATACAAGGAACCGCAGGAAACCGCCTTCAGCTGGGCCATCCGCCAGCGCGTCTCCCAGTAGGTTCCGTTCCCACCCGCCCAACTGAGTAGCAGCAGATGTCGTTTTGAGCCCCCAAAACGACATCAACTGCGACCTAGTTGGGACCGCCGCCCTCCACCACCACAGACTTCAGAAAGAGAACCACAATGAGCAACGTTTCAGTCATCGGACTCGGAATCATGGGCCTGCCCATGGCCATCAACCTCGTCAAGGCCGGCCACACCGTCACCGGCTTCAACCGCAGCCAGGACAAGATCGACAAGCTGGTCTCCGAAGGCGGCAAGGGCGCCACGAGCATCGCGGACGCCGTCAAGGACGCCGACGTCGTCATCACCATGGTGCCGGACTCCCCCGACGTTGAGGGTGTTGTCAGCGGCCCCGACGGAGTCTTCGCCAACGCCAAGCAGGGCACCCTCTGGATCGACGCCTCCAGCATCCGCCCGGACGTCGCCAAGCGTTTGGCCGAGGACGCAATCGCCGCAGGCATCCGCCCGCTCGACGCCCCGGTCTCCGGCGGCGAACAGGGCGCCATCGACGCCGCACTCTCCATCATGGTGGGCGGCGACGCAGCCGACTTCGAGGCAGCACAGGACGTCCTCAACGCCGTCGGCAAGACCATCGTCCACGTCGGCCCCGCAGGCTCCGGCCAGACCGTCAAGGCAGCCAACCAGCTGATCGTCGCCGTCAACATCGAGGTCCTGGCCGAAGCCATCGCCTTCCTCGAGGCCTACGGCGTGGACACCGACGCCGCCCTCAAGGTCCTCGGCGGCGGCCTGGCCGGCTCCAAGGTCCTGGACCAGAAGGGCCAGAAGATGCTGGACCGCAACTTCGACCCCGGCTTCCGCCTGGCCCTGCACCACAAGGACCTCGGCATCGTCACCTCCGCCGCCCGCGAAGCCAACGTCGCCGTCCCCCTCGGCGCCGTCGTCGCACAGCTCATCGCCGCCACCGTCAACCAGGGCGACGGCGGACTCGACCACTCGGGCCTCTTCAAGCAGGTCCTCCAGCTCAGCGGCCGGAAGTAACGCACCTCCGGCGGTAGCCGGCCACAAAAGCAACAACCAGGGCAACCGCCGTCGTACATCAACGACGGCGGCTCCCTCAGCACACCCAAAAACAGGCTTTTCCACAGACTTTCAAGGAGTACACCATGACCAAGATGCGCACCGTAGACGCTGCCGTCGCGATCCTGGAAAAGGAGGGCGCCACCGAGGCGTTCGGCCTGCCAGGCGCGGCAATCAACCCCTTCTATTCCGCGATGCGGGCCCACGGCGGCATCCGCCACACGCTGGCCCGCCACGTTGAAGGCGCCAGCCACATGGCGGACGGCTACTCCCGTGCCGCGGACGGCAACATCGGCATCTGCATCGGCACCTCCGGCCCCGCCGGCACCGACATGATCACCGGCCTGTACGCGGCCTGGGCCGATTCCATCCCCATGCTCTGCATCACCGGCCAGGCCCCCGTGGCCAAGCTGCACAAGGAAGACTTCCAGGCCGTGGACATCGAATCCATCGCCAAGCCCGTCACCAAGATGGCCATGACCATCCTGGAACCCGGCCAGGTTCCGGGCGCCTTCCAGAAGGCGTTCCAGCTGATGCGCTCCGGCCGCCCCGGCCCCGTGCTGCTGGACCTGCCCATCGACGTGCAGATGGCCGAGATCGAATTCGACATCGATACCTACGAGCCCCTGCCCGTGGAAAAGCCGAAGGCCTCCCGGAAGCAGCTGGAAAAGGCCCTGGACATGCTGACCGCAGGCGAGCGCCCGCTGATCGTGGCCGGCGGCGGCATCATCAACGCCGGCGCCTCCGCCGAACTGGTGGAACTGGCCGAGCTGCTGGGTGTTCCCGTGATCCCCACCCTGATGGGCTGGGGCGCCATCTCGGACGACCACCCGCTGATGGCCGGCATGGTGGGCCTGCAGACCAGCCACCGCTACGGCAACGAGAACTACCTGCGCAGCGACTTCGTGATCGGCATCGGCAACCGCTGGGCCAACCGCCACACCGGCGGACTGGACACCTACACGGCCGGCCGCACGTTCGTGCACATCGACATCGAGCCCACGCAGATCGGCCGCGTGTTCTCCCCGGACTTCGGCATCGCGTCCGACGCCGGTGCGGCATTGGCCGGGCTGATTGAACTGGCCCGTGAGCGCCGGGCCGCCAACACCCTGCCGGACTACTCCGCCTGGGCCGCCGAATGCGCCGAACGCAAGGCCACCCTGCACCGCAAGACGCACTTCGAGAACATCCCGATCAAGCCGCAGCGCGTGTACGAGGAGATGAACAAGTCCTTCGGCAAGGACACCACGTACGTTTCCACCATCGGCCTGTCCCAGATCGCCGGCGCCCAGATGCTGCACGTGTTCGGCCCGCGCAAGTGGATCAACGCCGGCCAGGCCGGTCCCCTGGGCTGGACCGCTCCGGCCGCCCTGGGCGTTGTCCGCGGCAAGCCGGACGAGACGGTTGTGGCCCTGTCCGGCGACTATGACTTCCAGTTCATGATCGAGGAACTGGCCGTGGGCGCGCAGTTCAACCTGCCGTACATCCACGTGGTGGTCAACAACTCGTACCTGGGCCTGATCCGCCAGTCCCAGCGCGGCTTCAACATGGAGCAGAACGTGTCCCTGGCGTTCGAGAACATCAACAGCACCGATCTCTCGGCAACGGCGGCGGGCTACGGCGTGGACCACATCAAGGTGGCTGAGGGCCTGGGCTGCAAGGCCATCCGTGTGGAGGACCCCAGCGACCTGGGTTCCGCATTCGACAAGGCCAAGGCGCTGGCCGGCGAGTTCAAGGTTCCCGTGGTGGTGGAAGTGATCCTGGAGAAGATCACCAACATCTCCATGGGCGTGGAAATCAACGCGGTCAACGAGTTCGAGGAACTGGCAGAGACCAGCGCCGACGCCCCCACCGCCATCCTGGCGATGCAGGCCTAACCATGCGGATCGTGATCGCCCCGGACAAGTTCAAGGGCTCGCTGTCCGCCCCGGACGTGGCCCGGCACCTGGCTGCCGGGCTGCAGTCCGCCACGGGCCACAACCTTGAGGTACTCCGGATTCCGGTGGCCGACGGCGGCGAGGGCACCCTCGATGCCGCCGTCGGCTCCGGCTTCTCCCGCCGGAGCGCCACGGTCAGCGGCCCTACCGGGCAGCCGCTACGGGCGGACTTTGCCGTCCGCGGCCGCGAAGCGGTCATCGAAATGGCAGCTGCTTCCGGCCTCGCCGTCCTCCCCGGCGGCACCCTGGACGCCAAGGGAGCCACCAGCCTGGGAACCGGTGAACTGATCCGGGCGGCGCTCGACGCCGGATGCCGGCAGGTCATCCTCGGCGTCGGCGGGAGCGCCAACACCGACGGCGGCGCCGGCGTACTGCAGGGACTCGGCGCGCAGCTCCTCGACGCCGGCGGCAACGAACTGCCGCCGGGCGGCGCGGCCCTCGCCAGGCTGGACCGGATCGACTTCTCGGGCTTCGATTCCCGGCTGGACGAGACGCGCTTTGTCCTGGCCAGCGACGTGGACAACCCCCTGCTCGGGGCGGAGGGCGCTCCCGCGATCTTCGGCCCGCAGAAGGGTGCCAGCCCGCAGGACGTGGAAGAGCTGGATGCCGCCCTGGCGCACTTTGTGGACGTGCTCGCCGCCGAGATCGGGCCCCGCGCGCTGAAGGCCGCGGACGCACCGGGCGCCGGAGCAGCCGGCGGCGTGGGCTACGCCGCCATCGCCGTCCTGGCGGCGACGCGCAGGCCGGGCATCGACGTCGTACTTGAATTCACCGGGCTGGCCGACCGCTTGGCCGGCGCCGACCTGGTGATCACCGGCGAAGGCAGCCTGGACGAACAGAGCCTGCTCGGCAAGACGCCCATGGGTGTGGCGCGGGCGGCTGAACGGGCCGGCGTTCCGGCGGTGGCCGTCTGCGGCCGGACCACCCTGACACCGGCGCAGCAAAAGGATTCCGGATTCCGGCAGGTCTACCCGCTGACCGCGTTGGAGGCCAAGGTAGAAATATGTATAGCCGAAGCAGGACCCCTGCTTGAACAATTGGGAAAGCACATCGGCGCGGAACTGGCGGACCTGACCCAGGCCCCCGCCCCGGCCGGTTCCACCACGCCGGTGAACAGCGCCCGCACTAAGGAGCCCCTCAATGTCTGAAGAACGCTTTGACCTCGTTATCCGGGGGCAGCGCATCCTCACCACGGCCGGCATCGCGCCCCGTGAGGTGGGCGTGCGCGGCGGCAAGATCGTGGCCATCGAGCCCCTCGGCAACGGCCTGGCCGGCGACGCCGTGATCGACCTCGCCGACGACGAAACCCTGATCCCCGGCCTGGTGGACACCCACGTCCACGTCAACGAGCCCGGCCGCACCGAGTGGGAGGGCTTCGCGTCCGCCACCCGTGCCGCCGCGGCCGGCGGTGTCACCACCATCATCGACATGCCGCTGAACTCCATCCCGCCCACCACCACCGTGGAAGGCCTCAAGCTCAAGCGCGAGGTGGCCGAGGACCAGGCGTTCGTGGACGTCGGGTTCTGGGGCGGCGCGGTTCCCGGCAACAAGGCGGACCTGCGCCCGCTGCACGACGAGGGCGTGTTCGGTTTCAAGTGCTTCCTGCTGCACTCCGGCGTGGACGAGTTCCCGCACCTGGAGGCGGACGAGATGGAAGAGGACATGGCCGAACTCAAGTCCTTCGACTCGCTCATGATCGTCCACGCCGAGGACTCGCACGCCATTGACCGCGCACCCCACCCGGGCGGCGACCACTACTCCACCTTCCTGGCCTCCCGTCCCCGGGGCGCCGAGAACAAGGCCATCGCCGAGGTGATCGAACGTGCCCGGTGGACCGGCGCCCGCGCCCACATCCTGCACCTCTCCTCCTCGGACGCGCTCCCGATGATCGCCTCCGCCAAGCGCGACGGCGTGCACCTCACCGTGGAGACCTGCCCGCACTACCTCACGCTCATGGCCGAGGAAATCCCGGACGGCGCCACCGCCTACAAGTGCTGCCCGCCGATCCGCGAGGCCTCCAACCGAGAGCTGCTCTGGAAGGGCCTGCAGGACGGCACCATCGACTGCATCGTGTCCGACCACTCCCCGTCGACGCTGGATCTGAAGGACCTGGAAAACGGCGACTTCGCCGTGGCCTGGGGCGGGGTTTCCTCGCTGCAGCTGGGCCTCTCGCTCATCTGGACCGAAGCCCGGCACCGCGGCATCCCGCTGGAGCAGGTGGTGTCCTGGATGGCCGAGAAGCCGGCCGCCTTGGCACGCCTATCCAACAAGGGCCAGCTGGCGCTCGGTTTCGACGCGGACTTCTCGGTCTTCGCCCCGGACGAGGCCTTCGTGGTGGACGTTTCCAAGCTCAAGCACAAGAACCCCATCACTCCGTACGACGGCAAGGCGCTCTCCGGCGTGGTCCGGAAGACATTCCTGCGCGGACATGAGATCGACGGCCAGACCCCCAGCGGCAAGCTCATCCGCCGCGGCGGCGTCTGAGGAACCACGCCGTGGCAGTCCAGGTACATTCCCCGCGCGGCATATGTGCGTCCGCTCCGGCGCCCGCTGGCCCGGCGAAAGCCGGGCCGGCGACGCGGGGTCCGCAGCTCAAAGCCCATGGCCTGGCCGTCTGGGTGACCCCGGACGGCGAACAGGACATTGACGATGCCGTCATGGCGCGCGCCGCGGAACTGTTGCTGGCCCGAGCCCTGAAGATTGCTCCGGAGGCGGAAGTCCACGTCTGGCCCGCCGCCGGAGCTGCAACTTCCGCTGCCGAGGCTGCCCTGCCGGGGGAACCGCACGGGGCAGCCGGCAGCGGAACCCGGGTGCCGTCGTCGGCCCTTCCGGAGGACTCCCCGGAAGTGGACGACGACGGCGCCACTCCCCTCCCGCCGTCGGCCGGTCCCGCGAGCCTGGTGTCCGTGGACCTTGCCGCAGGCGAGGTCCTGCTGGACGGGAAGCTCGTGGCGCTGACCGGCGTCGAATTCAAGCTGCTGCGCTACCTCGTGGAAAACTGTTCGCGGGCCATCAGCCGGGAAGAGCTGCGGCTGTTCCTGGAATCGTTCGATTCCCCCGCGGCGGCCTCCCGTTCCATCGATGTGTATGTGGGCCGGGTGCGGCGGAAGCTGCGCCGCGGCCGGCACGCGATCGCCACCGTGCGCGGCGGCGGCTACCAGTTCGTCCCGGGACCGCACACCAAAGTTCGCGGCCCCGCGGAATACTGCATCTGAAACCGTGGTTGTGCCTGTAGAACCCAGCGCAGCCAGCCCGTTCAGTACGCACGCTTTGTCAGTAATCAGACTCCCGAAGGATCATCATGAGCCCCACTCTGACCACCAAGCTCCAGCCCGGAACCCAGGCACCGGACTTCACCCTCCCGGACGCTGAGGGCAAGCCGACGTCACTGGCCGATTACCGCGGCAAGAACGTCATTGTGTACTTCTACCCGGAAGCCGCCACCCCGGGCTGCACCACCGAGGCCTGCGACTTCCGCGACAGCCTCGAGTCCCTCCAGGGCTCCGGCTACGAGGTCCTCGGCGTCTCCCCCGACGCCCCCGAGAAGCTGGCGCACTTCACCGGCGACTTCGCACTGACCTTCCCGCTCCTGGCAGACGAGGACCACGCCGTGGCATTGGCCTACGGCGCCTGGGGTGAAAAGCTCCGCGACGGGGAAGTCACTGAAGGAATCGTCCGGTCCACAGTGGTGCTCGACCCCGAAGGAAAAGTGAAGCTGGCCCAGTACCAGGTCAAGGCCCAGGGCCACGTCGCAGCGCTGAAGGAAGCCCTGGGCGTCTAGCCCCCGGGACCCTCTCTCACTTCCACTGCCTTTTCGGCGGACCCTCTCTCACTTGTTGCGCCAACGCAGATTGTCAAGCTGTGTGGAGTCATTGGGTTTGTTGTGTGGGTGTTTTTGTTGGAGGAAGGTTGATTCCTGCATGGCGGGCGGGCGCGGGTGTGCTGGGGCGCTGGTGGAATCGTGCGGGGT
>NZ_JARCCY010000020.1:0-97286 GCF_039907775.1 Arthrobacter sp. CC3 | reverse complement strand
CGAACTCGCGCACATCGAAAGCTCCGGCAGCACCCGCCAGGAAGCCAGCTCCCTCATCGCGGCACACCACTAGGACCTTTCGTAACATTTACGCCTGAGGGCCGGCACCGGAGCAATCCGGCGTCCGGCCCTCAGGCATAAATCACGTAGAATTAAGGCACTATGGCGAATTCCCCTGATTCCAGCAAACCGACTCCGGCAGCCTCCGACGCTCCGAAGCGTGGCCTCTTCTCTCGCAAGCCGAAGGAAGCCAAGGTCAAGAAGCCCAGCAGGCTGAAGCAGATCAACGAAGTCTTCCAGATGACGCGCCGCCACGACCCCATGGTGGTCTGGATGATGCTGCTTGCTTTCCTGGGCGTCGTCGCCGTCAGCTTCCTGGTGGGCTTCCTCCTGGAAAACTGGATCACGGGCCTGATTATCGGCATCCCCCTCGGCCTGCTGGCCGCAACCCTCATCCTTTCGCGCCGCGCTGAGCGGGCCGCGTTTGCCCAGATTGAGAACCAGCCCGGAGCCTCGGGCGCGGCACTGGGTACCCTGAAGCGCGGCTGGATCACTGAGGACCAGCCGGTTGCGGTCAACCCGCGGACCCAGGACGCCGTCTTCCGCGCCATCGGCCGTCCCGGCGTCGTACTCGTCAGCGAAGGCCCCACCCACCGGGTCCGGCCGCTCGTCGACGCCGAACGCAAGCGCCTCGCCCGCATCCTGCCCAACGTAACCGTCCACGTGATCGAGACCGGCCGCGGGGAAGGCCAGACCCCCCTCAGCCAGGTCGCCAAGAAGATGAACAAGCTGGACAAGGAACTCACCAAGCTCGAAGTGAGCGCGGTGTCGAAGCGGATTTCCTCGCTCGGAAACCGCCTCCCCATCCCCAAGGGAATCGATCCTTACAAGGCCCGGCCGGACCGCAAAGCAGCCCGCGGCCGCTAGTAGCCTTGGCAACGCCCCGGAACCGGTCATCAGCCGGCGCCGGGGCGTTTGTTTTGAGCCGGTCAGCCGTACTCACGGCGTTGTCAGCCCCGCACCCCCGTAGCAAAACCGCACTGCCCCCAGAGAAACCGGAGTACCGTGAAACTGCCCTCGAAATCCACCGTTATCCGGCTCTTCCGGGTCCTCGCCGTGGCCGAAGCCTTCAGCTGGGCGGCCCTCCTGACCGGAATGTACTTCAAATGGATTGCCCGGACCTCCGAGCTTGGCGTGGAGATTGCAGGACCGATTCACGGCGCACTGTTCATCGCCTATGGAGTGGCGGCGCTTGCCCTGTGGCGCCTGCAGCGGTGGCCGTTCCTGGTGGCGTTCCTCGCCGGTTTCTCAGCGGTGTTGCCGTTCGCCACCGTCCTCTTCGAACGGTGGGCGGGCAAGCGCGACTACCTGACGCCGACGGGCAGCAGGCCGGCAGAGCAGCGCGATAACGTCACCGCAGGCGTCTAGGCCGGACCGGCTACCTACGGACGAGGACGGTGTTCATCGCCTTGTCGTGCAGGCCGCGGTGATCCGGATCAAAGATGACCGCCGGAATCACGAGGCACAGCAAGATGGTGCGGACCAGCGCCGCGAGCGGTCCGGCCGGAGCGCCGCCCAGGCGGACTACGTGGATGCCAAGGAGCCGGTGGCCGATGCTGTAGCCGAGGGTGCCGATCAGGAGGATCTGCTCTATGGCGAACACGGCAAGCGTGCCCCACGGATCCCCGCCGAACGCGTAGTTGCTGATCAGCAGCGCGAGTCCCCAGTCGATGCAGATGGCAAGGATCCGGCGTCCGGCCCGGGCGATCGAGCCGGGGCCTGCCTCGGGCAGGCCGAGGCGCTCCCCCGGGTACTTGGAAATGCCGGACGTATCCGGCCCGCTGAGCCAGGAACCTATATCTTTACGATCAACCACGGATCAAGCCTATCCGTTGCACGGGTCCCGCAGTTAAGTTCACAGTATGGATGCGGATGGACCACAGTGTGGACACCGTATAGCGTTTACATATCAGGCGGTTCTGTAACCTGCCGGAAACATAGCGGACACGGACGGGAAATCCCGTGTCCCTAGGGTGGTAACAGTTGCTAGCGAGCTGGGAGCGGGGACACTTTTGTGTTTTCGCGCCGTCGGATTGCGCTGGACCATATGGCTTTCCAGCCAGTTATTACTTATGCGTAAGGAGCATAGATGTTCAAGACTGCGGACGAAGTCCTCAAGTTCATCAAGGACGAAGATATTAAATTCGTCGATATCCGCTTCACCGACCTTCCTGGCGTGCAGCAGCACTTCAACGTGCCGGCCAAGAGCGTTGATGCAGACTTCTTCATCAACGGCCAGCTCTTCGACGGTTCGTCCATCCGCGGTTTCCAGGGCATCGCCGAGTCCGACATGCAGCTCATCCCGGATGTCACCACGGCATTCCTGGACACGTTCCGCATGGAGAAGACGCTCGCGCTGAACTTCTCCATCGTGAACCCCCGCACCGGTGACCCTTACCACCGCGACCCCCGCGGCGTGGCCGAGAAGGCTGAGGCCTACCTCGCTTCCACCGGCATCGCCGACACCGCGTTCTTCGCTCCCGAGGCCGAGTTCTTCGTGTTCGACAACGTCCAGTACCAGTCCTCCCCGCAGGGCAGCTTCTACAAGATCGACTCCGAAGAAGCCCACTGGAACACCGGCCGCGAAGAAGAAGGCGGAAACCTGGGCTACAAGACCCCCGTCAAGGGCGGTTACTTCCCGGTCTCCCCCACCGACAAGCAGGCCGACCTGCGCGACGCCATGTGTGTTGCCCTGGACGAAGCCGGCCTTGAGGTCGAGCGCAGCCACCACGAAGTGGGCTCCGCCGGCCAGGCTGAAATCAACTACAAGTTCACCACGCTGACCCACGCGGCTGATGACCTGCAGAAGTTCAAGTACGTCATCAAGAACACCGCCGACGCCTGGGGCAAGTCGGTCACCTTCATGCCGAAGCCGGTCTTCGGTGACAACGGCTCGGGCATGCACTGCCACCAGTCGCTGTGGAACGGCGGCGAGCCGCTGTTCTACGACGAGAAGGGCTACGCAGGCCTCTCCGACATGGCCCGCTGGTACATCGGCGGCCTGCTGAAGCACTCCTCCGCCGTCCTCGCCTTCACCAACCCGACGGTCAACTCGTACCGCCGCCTGGTCAAGGGCTTCGAAGCTCCGGTCAACATGGTCTACTCGCAGGGCAACCGCTCCGCCGGTATCCGTATCCCGATCACGGGCTCCAACCCGAAGGCCAAGCGCATCGAGTTCCGCGCTCCGGACCCCTCCTCCAACCCGTACCTGGCGTTCGCTGCCCAGCTGATGGCCGGCATTGACGGCATCCGCAACCGCATCGAACCCCCGGCTCCCATCGACAAGGACCTCTACGAGCTCCCCGCCGAAGAAGCCAAGGACATCCCCAAGGCTCCGGGCACCCTCGAGGAAGCCCTGGACGCACTGGCCGAGGACAACGAGTTCCTCCAGGCCGGCGGCGTGTTCACCCAGGACCTGATCGACACCTGGATCGAGTACAAGTACGAGAACGAGATCCGCCCGCTGTCCCTGCGCCCGAACCCCTACGAGTTCGAGCTCTACTACGGCGTCTAGTCAGACCCCCGGCCTAACCATCGCTTAGTCCGCAGAAAGTCCGCATGTGCTGCTACGGCAGCACATGCGGACTTTTTTGTGCGCGGCTTTGTGCACGCCACCCGGACGCCCAACCCGTTCCGGGCGTCATCGGCACACGTCCTAACGCTTGCCGTATTTCTTGTGCACGGCCTGCTTGCTCACCCCAAGGCACACCGCAATCGCCTCCCAGGACAGTCCCGCCCGGCGCGCCCGGAGCACAGCTTCCGTCTCCGTCCGCGCCAGCTCCTTATGCAGTTCCGCCACGGCGTACAGGGCCTCGGCCGGCTCCTTGCCGTCCATTGAACCGATGAGCGTCTTCATGGCCACACCTCCTTTCGTCAACCATAGTTGACGGCATGTCCCGCGTCAACGCAAGTTGACAAATGGGTGAAGCGTTCAGAAGGACCGGTACATGGTCCGTTGCGGTCCGGCGTCGCCGCCGAGGTACTGTCCGCGGTCTTCAAATCCGGCTTTGCGGTAGGCGGCCTGGCCGGCCGGGTTGCGCTCGTTGACTGACAGTACGACGCCGGCCTCTCCGCCACCCAGCCTTATCGTCAGTTTCGCTGCTTCCCTGACCGCTGCTGCGGCCGCAAGGGTGCCGAGTCCCCTGCCCTGCCGGTTCCTGTCGATGAGGAAGCCGCGCAGGAGCCACACCGCCTGATCATCCTCCCAGCCCGCCAGTGTCGCCGCACCGCGCTGCAACGTGAATACGCCGACGGCTTCTCCGCCGGAGTCCACCACATAGGGAAAGCGTGAATCCTCCTCCAGCGCCACGAGCATCATGCGCAGCGGATCACCGGCGAAGTCGCGCTGGTCCTCCCCCAGTTCCAGTCCCGCGACCTCGCCCAGCTTGATGGCCCTGGCGTCGTCGTCGAGGTTCTTCAGGGCGATAAGCCAAACGGATTCAGACATGGATCGAGCCTACCCAGAACCCGCGACGCCGGCCGCCACCTTTCGGGTGACGGCCGGCGTCGTGCCTCTGGCCGGTGCCGCGGCCGCCGGCGGGGCGGGGTGAAGCTATGGCGTCTGGGCGTCAGCCGGCGGCCCGGCAGGGTCCATCCAGAAGACCTCCCAGAGATGGCCGTCCGGGTCCTGGAAGCTGTGGTTGTACATAAACCCGTAGTCCTGGGCCTCCTGCGAAGGCGCACCTCCGGCGGTCATCGCCTTCCGGATCGTGTCGTCAACAGCTTCACGGCTGTCAACGGAAAATGCCACGATCGCTTCGGCGGTGCTGCCGGTATCCGCAATGCCCTTGGAAATGAACGTCTTGAAGTAGCCTTCCACCAGCAGCATGACGTAGGCGCCGTCATTGATGATCATGCAGGTGGCATTTTCGTCGGTGAAATCCGGGTTGAAGGAAAAGCCGAGCGCGGTGAAGAACTCGACCGACCTGTTCAGGTCCTTGACGGGGAGATTCAGAAAGAGTTGCGTGGCCATTGGCTCAAACTAGCATCCGGCCCGCCCTGTGTCAGCCCCCGCGATGACGTGCCACCGCCGAAAACCAGCCCGGTTACTGCCCGTAGAAAACCCTTTCGAAAACACCGCGGGCACGCCTGCTGAGCCTCAGGTAGTCCTCTTCCAGCGTGGCTGCGTTGCCTGGCGGGTAACCGCACCAGCGGGCGACGGCTTCCAGGTCCCTGCGGGAAGACGGCAGCAGGTCGGAGGCACGGCCGGTCCAGATCACGTTGGCGGACCTGATGCGGCTGGCCAAATGCCAGGCCTTGAGGAGGAGTTCCGCCTCGTCCCGTTCCAGGAACCCGAGGGAAGCTGCGGCTTCCAGCGCCGGCACCGTGGACGCGGTCCGCAGTTCCGGGTGCTTGCCGGCGTGCTGCAGCTGCAGCAGCTGCACGAGCCATTCAACGTCGCTAAGCCCGCCGCGCCCCAGTTTGAGGTGCCGCGCGGGATCAGCGCCGCGGGGCAGCCGCTCCGCTTCCACCCTTGCTTTGACGCGGCGGATTTCGCGCACGTCCTTGTCCGACAGTCCCGCGGGATAGCGGATGGTGTCGATCAGCTCCACGAAGTCCGCTGCCAGGTCGTCATCCCCTGCGATGGGCAGGGCCCGCAGCAACGCCTGGGCTTCCCACACGAGCGACCACCGGCGGTAGTACTCTGCGTAGGAATCGAGGGAGCGGACCATGGCACCGCTCTTGCCTTCGGGCCGCAGGTCGGCGTCCACCATCAGTACGCGTTCGGCCAGGATGGCGGGCTTGAGCGGCTGGGTCAGAAGGTTCGAAATGTGTCCCACGATCTGCGCGGCCTGGTTCTGCGCTTCTTCCTCGGGAACGCCCGGCAGCCCGCGGTGCACGTACATGACATCCGCGTCGGAGCCATAACCGATTTCGCGGCCGCCCTGCCGGCCCATGGCCACCACCAGGACACGTGTCTTCAGGGGACCCGAGGCGCCCACGATGCCTTCGGCGACCCGGAGGGCGCCCAGCACGGCTGCGCGGTCCGTGTCCGCGAGGGCGGCGCCCACCTGGTCCTGGTCCAGCAGCCCGGCGCTGTCCGCAATGGCGACCCGCAGGATTTCCCTGCGCCGGATCAGGCGGATGAGCCGCATGGCGCTTTCCGGGTCCTCATGCCGCGACATCTTCGAGGTGATTTCGAGCCACTGGGCCTCGAATCCCAGCGGAGCCAACTCCTTGTCCGTCCCCAGCCAGGCCACCGATTCCGGAGACACCTCCAGGAGGTCGGCGATCAGGCGCGAGTTGGACAGGACATGGCAGAGCCGCTCGGCCGCCGCCGTCGAATCCCGCAGCATCCCCAGATACCAGTGCGTTGTTCCCAGCGCCTCGCTGACGCGGCGGAAACCCAGCAGCCCGGCGTCGGGGTCCACGCCGTCGGCGAGCCATCCGAGCAGGATGGGCAGGAGCTGGCGCTGCAGCGCCGCACGCCGGCTGACCCCGGCCGTGAGCGCCTCGATATGCCTCATGGCGCCCCGGGGATCCTGGTAACCGAGGGCGGCAAGGCGGCCTTGTGCGGCCTCCGGCGTGAGCCGCGCTTCTTCGCTGCTCAGCTTGGCGGCGGTGTTCAGCAGGGGCCGGTAGAAAATGCGTTCATGCAGTTCCCTGACGGCGCGTTTGGTTTTCTGCCAGGCGGCCAGGAGCGCATCAGGGTGCGGGCGTTCCCGGGCGAAGGGGCCCAGCACGCCCTTCGCCAGCGCGCGCAGGGCGTCTTCCCTCACCGGCATCAGATGGGTGCGGCGCAGCTGGAAGAGCTGGATCCGGTGTTCCAGGAGCCGGAGGTACCGGTAGGCGTGGTCAAATTCGGCGGCATCCGTCCGGCCGATGTAGCCACCGGCCGAGAGCGCGGCGATGGCTGAAGTGGTGTCCCTGTGCCGGAGGGATTCATCGGCTTTGCCGTGCACCAGTTGCAGCAACTGAACCGTGAATTCGACGTCCCGCAGGCCGCCGCGGCCCAGCTTGATCTGGCGCTGTTCCTCATCCGCGGGAATGTTGTCCGTGACGCGCCGGCGCATGGCCTGCACGGATTCCACAAATCCTTCGCGGTTCGCCGAACCCCAGATCAGCGGAAGGACGGCGGCCTCGTACCGGGCGCCCAGCTCCGCGTCCCCGGCAATGGTCCGGGCCTTCAGGAGGGCCTGGAATTCCCAGCTTTCGGCCCAGCGGGCGTAATAGCTCTGATGCGACGCCAGCGTCCGCACCAGCGGTCCCGATTTGCCCTCCGGCCGCAGGTTGGCGTCCACCTCCCAGAGGCCGGGCTCCCGGCCGATGGACATGATGGCCCGCGAGATCCCGGTGGCAAGGGCCGTCCCGATCGTGTTGGCGCGGGCATCATCCAGCTCGCCGGCGTCGATCACATAAATGACGTCGACGTCGGAAATGTAGTTGAGCTCGCGGGCACCGCACTTGCCCATGCCGATGACGGCGAGACCCACTTCGGCGACTTCGGATGCCGAGAACTGCTCGCCTGCCTCGGCCCGGGATACTGCCAGCGCCGCCTCGATGGCAGCACCGGCAAGATCCGCCAGTTCGGCACCGGCCGCGGGCATGAAGTCCAGCGGGTCGGCGGCACACAGGTCCTTCACCGCCAGGTCAACCACGCCTCTGCGGTACGCGGTGCGAAGGGCCACGTAGGACTCCGGGCCGGAGAGCCCCGCCACCGGCCTGCGCGCTTTCGGGTCGGCCTGGACGGACCGCAGGAGACGCGCCCTGAGTTCCCCGGCATCCGCCGCCGCAGGCTCCGGGCTTGCCACCACGTCAAAGGCGTCAAGGTGCTCCGGGTGGCGGATCAGGAATTCACCCAGCGCTTCCGAGGCCCCCAGGACCCGGTACAGCGGCTCGCTGGTGTCGATGTCCGCAGCAGCAAGCTTGCGGAGATCGGGATGTTTTTCGATCAGGCGCACCAGCGACTGCAGGGCGGTGTCCGGGTTGGCGGCCAGGTGGAAGCCCGCGAACAAAGCCTCCTGGTCGATCCCTTCCAGTTCCCGGGCAGCAAGGAACCGCTCCCCCTTTTCCAGGTCACTGAAACCGGCGGAGATCAGGCGACGGGCGAGGCTCACCGCAGCCTCCTACAGAATGCCGAGGTTTCGCTGCAGCTCGTAGGGCGTCACCTGGAGGCGGTAGTCCTGCCATTCTGCGCGCTTGTTGCGCAGGAAGTACTCGAAGACCTGTTCCCCGAGGATCTGCGGCATAAGCTCGGAATCCTCCATGGCCCTGATGGCATCGTGCAGGCTCGCGGGGAGCGGATCGTGGCCCATGGCGCGGCGTTCGGCCGAGCTCAGCGACCAGATGTCGTCCTCGGCGGCAGCCGGAATCTCGTAGCCCTCTTCGATGCCCTTGAGGCCGGCGCCGAGCAGGACGGCGTATGCCAGGTAAGGGTTGGCCGCGGAGTCGATGCCGCGGTACTCGATGCGGGCGGACTGCCCCTTGCCGGGCTTGTACAGCGGAACTCGCACCAGGGCGGAACGGTTGTTGTGGCCCCAGCTCAGGTAGCTGGGGGCTTCGCCGCCGCCCCAAAGGCGCTTGTAGGAGTTCACGAACTGGTTGGTCACGGCGGTGAACTCGGGCGCGTGCTTGAGGATGCCCGCGATGAACTGTTTGGCCGTCTTGGACAGCTGGAATTCCGCGCCGGCTTCGTAGAACGCGTTGGTGTCGCCTTCGAAGAGCGAGAAGTGGGTGTGCATGCCCGAGCCCGGGTGCGCCGTGAACGGCTTGGGCATGAAGGTGGCGTAGGTGCCCTGCTGCAGGGCCACTTCCTTGATGACGGTGCGGAAGGTCATGATGTTGTCCGCAGTCTGCAGGGCGTCCGCGTAGCGAAGGTCGATCTCGTTCTGGCCGGGACCGGCCTCGTGGTGGCTGAACTCCACCGAGATGCCCACGGATTCCAGCATGGTGACCGCGGTGCGCCGGAAGTCCTGCGCGACGCCGCCGGGGACGTGGTCGAAGTAGCCGCCCTCGTCAACGGGGACGGGTGAACCGTCCGGGCCGGGCTCCTGCGACTTCAGCAGGTAGAACTCGATTTCGGGATGCGTGTAGCAGGTGAAGCCCATGTCGGCGGCCTTGGCCAGGGTGCGCTTCAGGACGTTGCGCGGGTCCGCTGCGGAGGGCTCGCCGTCGGGGGTCAGGATGTCGCAGTACATGCGCGAGGTCTGTTCGGTCTCACCGCGCCACGGCAGGATCTGGAACGTCGACGGGTCCGGCTGTGCCAGCATGTCCGATTCGAACACCCGGGCCAGGCCCTCGATCGCGGAGCCGTCGAAGCCAAGGCCCTCTTCGAAGGCGCCTTCAACTTCAGCGGGGGCAAGCGCAACAGACTTGAGTGAACCCACGACGTCCGTGAACCACAGACGCACAAACCGTACGTCGCGCTCTTCGATTGTCCGCAGGACAAACTCTTGCTGGCGGTCCATAATGGCCTCTTCTCCGGATCAACGTATTGATGCCCCGGGTCTGTATTCGCTAGAGCCGGCGGCAGCTCACGATTCACTTTACTAAGCATTCGCGCGGAATGTTGGAGCCGGAGGTCCGCGTAACACAGCGTTAACACGCACACCGGCCCGCGGCGCCCGGCGGCGGCGCCGCGACCGGGCCCCGGGCGCTGCGTTTGTGACGCGATTCACCGGCTACGGCCCGGCGCCCGGTAGCTAGGACGCGCAGTACCGCATTACGCTCTAGCCATGGCCACAAGCAACAGCTCCGATTCCAGCATGTCCGCAGAAGTACCTGCTCCCTACGGCAACGGTCCCGCGGGGCCGGCCGCAACGCCGTCGGACACCGTCAGGAAGCCCGCGGCCCGGATCCGGACCCACCACCTGCAGCAGGCCAAGGAAAAAGGTGAGCACTTTGCGATGCTCACAGCCTACGAACAGTACACTGCCGAGATCTTTGACGAAGCGGGCATTGAAGTGCTCCTCGTCGGCGACTCCGCATCCAACAACGTCTTCGGCAACGAAACCAGCCTCCCGGTCACTGTGGACGAGCTGCTTCCGCTGTGCCGCGCCGTGGCCCGGTCGGCCAAGCGGGCCCTGGTGGTCGCGGACCTTCCGTTCGGAAGCTACGAAGTTTCGGCTCAGCAGGCCGTAGCCACCGGCGTCCGCTTCCTGAAGGAAGGCCTGGCCCATGCCGTCAAGATTGAAGGCGGCAAGTTTTACGCGGACACCGTCCGGGCCATGGTCCAGGCCGGTATTCCGGTCATGGCGCACATCGGCTTCACCCCCCAGAGCGAGCACTCGTTGGGCGGCTACCGGGTCCAGGGCCGCGGCGATGACGCGCAGCGGCTGATCGACGACGCTGTCGCCCTCGCCGACGCCGGCGCCTTCAGCGTCCTGATGGAAATGGTTCCCGCCGCCACCGCAGCGGCCGTCGATGCTGCCATTTCGGTTCCTACCGTCGGCATCGGCGCCGGAAACACGACCACGGGCCAGGTCCTGGTCTGGCAGGACATGGCGGGGCTTCGAGGCGGGAAGATGGCCAAGTTCGTCAAACAGTATGCTGACCTGCGCACGTCGCTGAGCAACGCGGCCAAGGCGTATGGCGAGGACGTGCGGACCGGCCAGTTCCCCGGCCCCGAGCATTCGTTCTAACAAAGCTGCGAGGCCGGGGTTTCCCCTATTCGGCGGCCGGTGTGGCGCCGTCACCGACTTTAATGGCGGACACTTCAAACTCGAGGGTGATCTTGTCCGACACGAGCACGCCGCCGGAGTCCAGGGCCGTGTTCCATTTGAGCCCGAAATCCTGGCGGTCGATGCGACGGGAACCTTCGAAGCCGGCCCGAAGGTTGCCCATCGGGTCCCGCTCGACGCCGATGAAGTCGATCGGGATCGAAATCTCCTTGGTGACGCCCCGGATGGTGACGTCTCCGCTGACAATGAAGTGGCCCTCGTCAACCTGATCCACGCGGTTGCTCAGGAACGTGATCTCGGGGAACCGGGGAGCGTCAAAGAAATCGTTGGTCCGCAGGTGCTGGTCGCGGTCGGCGTTGCGGGTGTCAATACTCGCTACCTTGAGAGTCAGCGCCACCTTTGAGCGGTCGACGTTCTGCGCGTCGACGGTGATCGAGCCGTCGAGATCGTTGAAAGCTCCGCGGACCTTGGTGACCATTGCATGGCGGGTGGAGAAGCCGATGCGCGTATGCGTCGGGTCGAACCGCCACTCTCCTGTGTATTCTGGCTTGATTTCGGCCATGACTCTCCTCGTTGCGGTACCGGCCGGTCCGGTACTCGGAAGTGTACTAACTCTCGCAGACGGTCAGTCCTCGTCGCCCTTTTCCCAGGCTTCATTGCGCGTCTTGACCTTCTCGAGCGCGTGCTCTGCTTCCTCGCGCGTTTTGTAGGGCCCGATCAGCTGCGTCCAATCGGACATGGCGTCTTCCTCCACCTCGTGGGTTTTGACGTTGTACCAGTACTCGGTCATCGTTGCTCCTCGCATTATGCAGGCTCCACGCCCGCCGAAAGTGATCCACGTAACGTAGGGCTACATCGTGTTCCGATCCGGCTTTCCGTTACATGGGCTTCTACGCCTGCTTATATGATCAATCTATGCCTTCTCTTGCCTCGACTGCACCCACCGGCACACTGGTCCCCGGAACCATCAGCCCGCAGCTGCCCGTCCCGGCGTCTATCCCCCGCCCTGAGTATGTGGGCAAACCGGGTCCGGAGAAGTTCACGGGCTCGGAGGTGAAGTCTGCCGAGACCGTCGAGAAGATCAGGATCGCCAGCCGGATCGCGGCCCAGGCAATCGTCGAGGTCGGCAAGCACATCGAACCCGGCGTAACGACCGACCAGCTGGACAAGATCGGCCATGAGTTCCTGGTCGACCACCATGCTTATCCGTCGACTCTTGGCTACCGGGGCTTCCCCAAGTCGTTGTGCTCGTCGCTGAACGAGGTGATCTGCCACGGAATACCGGACAGCACGGTGGTCCAGGACGGCGACATCCTGAACATCGACATCACCGCCTTCATCGGAGGGGTCCACGGCGACACCAATTTCACGTTCCTTGTAGGCGACGTGGATGAAGAGTCCCGGCTCCTGGTGGAACGGACCAGGGAATCCCTCAACCGTGCCATCAAGGCGGTGGCCCCCGGACGTGAAATCAACGTCATCGGCCGCGCCATCCAGTCCTACGCCAAGCGCTTCGGCTACGGCGTTGTCCGGGATTTCACCGGCCACGGTGTCGGCGAAGCATTCCACACCGGCCTGATCATTCCGCACTACGATGCCGCCCCCGCCTACAACACGGTCATGGAAGCCGGCATGGTCTTTACTATTGAACCGATGCTGACGCTCGGTACGGTGGAGTGGGACATGTGGGCCGACGACTGGACCGTGGTGACGCGCGACCGCAAACGCACCGCCCAGTTCGAGCACACCCTGCTCGTCACCGAATCAGGCGCAGAAGTCCTCACCCTGCCCTGATTGCCCCGCCCGGCGCCGTCGGCAGGCACATTTGCCCAGTTAACCCTTTCCCGCCCACAGCCACGAACGGAATCACATTGGCCAAGAAGGACGACAAGTCAACCAAGAACGCACCGCTGATCGGTATTGATATCGGCGGCACCGGAATCAAGGGCGGCATTGTCGACCTCAAGAAGGGCAAACTCGTAGGCGACCGCTTCCGCGTTCCCACCCCACAGCCGGCGACGCCCGAGTCGGTCGCCGAAACGGTGGCCGCGGTGGTCGCCGAGCTCGACGCACGGCCGGATGCGCCGGCTCCCGATTCGCCCATCGGCGTGACGTTCCCCGGCATCATCCAGCATGGTGTGGTCCATTCCGCAGCCAACGTCGACAAGTCCTGGCTCAACACGGATATTGACGCCCTGCTGACCAAACGCCTGGGGCGCCCCGTGGAGGTCATTAACGACGCCGACGCCGCCGGGCTCGCCGAAGCCCGCTACGGCGCCGGTGAGGGCGTCTCCGGCACGGTCCTCGTGATCACGCTGGGGACCGGCATTGGTTCGGCCTTCATCTTCAACGGCAAGCTGGTCCCGAACGCCGAACTCGGGCACTTGGAAATCGACGGCTACGACGCCGAGAGCAAGGCTTCCGCCGTGGCCCGCGAACGCGACGGCCTCAGCTGGACCGAGTACAGCGTGCTACTCCAGCGATACTTCTCGCACGTTGAGTTCCTCTTCTCCCCCGAACTGTTCATCGTCGGTGGTGGAATCTCCAAGCGCGCCGACGAATACCTGCCGCACATGAAGCTGCGCACAAAGATCGTCCCGGCCGAGCTCAAGAACGACGCCGGCATCGTGGGCGCCGCGATCGAGGTTGCGCTGACGCACAAACTGGCCAAATAGGCGGACCTGCCGGCTCCGCAACAGCGGCGCCGGCAGGTCCCTGGTACAGCACGTGGTGCCGGTGGTGGCTTCGGCTTCCCCTCCGCTGCCACCACCGGAGTCTAGAGGGGGCTCTTCTCGGAGCTCTTGCCCTTGGCCGCTTTGGCTTCGACTTCCGCTTCATGGCGAAGGATGGCAATGGCGGTCTCAAAATCCTCAAGGGACTCGAATGCCTGGTACACGCTCGCGAAGCGGAGATAGGCGACTTCGTCCAGCTTCTGCAGCGGGCTAAGGATGGCGAGGCCCACTTCATGGGCGTCGATTTCCGCAGCGCCGGACGCGCGGATCGTTTCCTCGACCTCCTGCGCCAGCATGGCAAGGTCGTCTTCGGTCACAGGCCTGCCCTGGCATGCTTTCCGCACCCCGTTGATCACTTTGCTGCGACTGAAAGGTTCGCCGACGCCGGAGCGCTTGATCACCGTGAGGCTGGTGGTTTCCACCGTCGTGAAGCGGCGGCCGCATTCAGGACACTGACGGCGGCGGCGGATCGCGGATCCATCATCGGCCATCCGGCTGTCCACCACGCGGGAATCAGGGTTGCGGCAAAACGGGCAATACACGTTGCTTCCTTCCCTGGCCGGGAAACATTTGGCCGGAATATTCTTCCACATCAGTTTACGACTACATGTAGCCGAATCACAAGCCTGTAATTACTACATGTAGTGGTTAGGCATCGCCGGTGAACCGCGCCGTCACGGCCTCGCCGTGGGCCGGCAGGTCCTCTGCCCCTGCGAGGCTGACGATGTGCCCGCTGACCCGTTCCAGGGCAGGCTTGCTGTAGTTGACCACCTGGATGGCACGAAGGAACGTGGTGACGTTGAGGCCGGAAGAGAAGGCTGCCGTGCCGCTCGTAGGCAGCACGTGGTTTGACCCTGCGCAGTAATCCCCGAGGCTGACCGGGCTGTAATCCCCCACGAAGATTGCCCCCGCGTTGCGGATGCGCGCAGCGACAGCCGGGGCGTCCGCCGTCATGATCTCCAGGTGTTCCGCGGCGTAGGCATCGCAGGCCGCGATTCCCTGGTCCAGGCCGTCCACCAGCACCACGCCGGACTGCGGCCCGGACAGGGCTTCCCGCACCCGGTCAGAGTGTTTTGTCAGGGCAGCCTGCACGTCAAGCTCGGCCCGGACGGCCGCAGCGAGCTCTTCGGAATCCGTGATGAGGACCGACGCCGCCTTCGGATCGTGTTCGGCCTGGCTGATGAGGTCGGCCGCCACCAGCGACGGGCGGGCGCTGCCATCGGCAAGGATGGCGATCTCCGTGGTGCCCGCCTCGGAATCGATGCCCACAACGCCTTTGACCAGCCGTTTGGCCGTTGCCACAAAAATGTTGCCCGGCCCGGTGACAACGTCCACCGGATCCAGGGCCGCCGCCGGGTCTTCCGCAGGGACACCGTATGCAAAGGCCGCGATGGCCTGGGCACCGCCGATGGCGTACACCTCGTCGATGCCCAGCAGCGCCGCGGCGGCCAGGATGGTGGGGTGCGGGAGTCCGCCGAAGTCTTTCTGGGGAGGCGAGGCCAGGGCGATGGATTCCACCCCTGCCGCCAGTGCGGGGACGACGTTCATGATGACCGACGAAGGATAAACAGCCAGTCCGCCGGGAACGTACAGCCCGACGCGGCCAACCGGCACCCAGTTCTGGCTCACGACTGCGCCTTCACCGAGTTCGACGTCGACGTTTGCCGGCCGCTGGCGGTCAGCGAACTTCCGTGCGCGGCTGATGGATTCTTCCAGGGCTGCCCGCACTGCGGGGTCCAGTTTCTCCAGCGCCTCCTGCAACGCAGCGCCCGGCACCCGCGGGTGTGCCTGCTCGACGCCGTCAAACGCCTGTGCGTACTCGCTCAGCGCGGCGAAGCCCCGGGAACGGACCGCCGTGATGATGTCGGTGACCTTCTGTTCGGCGTCCGCCATGGTCTGGTGCCGGGCCCGGGGAACAGCCGCCCGGAGTTCGGCCAGGGAGAGCCTCTGGCCGCGCAGGTCAATGGTGCGGTAGCTGACGGCCGGCGCGGTGATCTGGGCGGGGCTGTCCGGAGAAATAGTCACCCGCCCATTTTACGTGGTTTGCCCAGGAGGCTGAGCAGGTTGGCCACAAAGACGGAAATGGCCACCGCTGCCGGCCAGATGGCCAGGACGGCGAAGGACCGGAGCGAGAAGGCAATGCTGGCGTTCGGGGCGGTATCTTCAGCCGGGCCCCACCACTGCCCCGCCAGCACCCCTGCCTGCCAGGCGATGACGGCGCCAAGCGCACCGCCGATCACGGCGAGCAGTACGGTCCGTGGCGCAGGGGCTCCGGTTCGTTTTCCGTCGAGGAGGAAGCCGGTGACGCAGCCTGCCAACAGGAACAGGCCAGCCAGCACAAGGTCCCGGGGAAGCCAGCCTTCCGCATTCGTTCCGGTGGCCAACGAGGGGTCGCCGGAGATCAGGTTCAGGCCGCCGGGCGCCAGCAGCCACCACGCAAGTCCGACGGGGATCCCGGCAGCGGCAATGACTGCCGGCACGCGCCACGAACCCCCGTCACCGCGGTAAAGTTCACCATAGGCGGGAGGGAGTCCGGCGTCCCCGGGATGGCTCGGATTTTGCGGAGCCGGGCCGGTGCCTGATGGCTGTTTCATGAAACAAACATTAACAAACGTTCACCGCCGTTCAACAAATGACGCGGCAGGTAACCAAGTCACGGACGGCACCGGGGCACCCATACGCTGGCATGCAGGACAAACCGGATTAGTTTCAGCAGGGAGTTAGATCACAGTGACCTCAGATAACGCAGCCTTCGAAGGCACGTTCAAGGAGATGTTCCGCCGGCATGCGGCCGGCGTGGCAATTATCACAGTGAACTACAACGGCGTCCCGTACGGATTCACGGCCACGTCAGTGGCCTCGCTATCCGCTCAGCCGCCGCGCTTTACCTTCAACATGGCCCGCAGCTCCAGTTCGTGGCCGGCCATCGCCAACACCACGCACATCGGTGTGCACATGCTTGGCCTGGAGAACCAGGAACTGGCGGACCGCTTCGCACGGACCAAAAACCGGTTTGAGGGAGACCATTGGGAACTCGGACCGCACGATGTGCCCGTCCTCAAAGACGTCGCTGGATGGCTGATCGGCAAGATCCAGATGCGTCTCTCCTTCGAGAACAACGCGGTGGTTGTGGTGGAAGTCGTGGAAGGACAGGTGGGCGAGGACGGTTCTCCCCTGCTGTACCACTCCGGCGCCTACAGCCAGCCCGTCCCGCTCGACTACGAAATCTAGCGCCCTACCAGGGCAGCGGCGCGGACGATCCGAGTTCGAAGAACCGCGGACTGGTACCACCCGGTTCGGAAAGCTCCCGCAGCAGCTCGCTGGCCGCCGTCGCAGGCTCCTTCGAGGATCCGCTTCGTCCCATCCCGGTGGCCAGGGCTCCCGGATGCACGGACCATACGTCCAAGACCGCGCCGAACTCCTCATGCAGGCTCAGCGTGAGCATGTTGAGCGCGGCCTTGCTGAGCCGGTAGCCGTAGCTCGTCCCGAAGCCGGCGAATTCACCGTTCGCCTGCAGCGCTGCCGATCCCAGCCGGGACGACACGTTGACCACGACGGGCCGGCGGCCGACTGCGCCCGGGCGGAGCAGCCCGGCCAGCGACGCCCGGGTCACCCTGACGGCGCCCGCGACGTTATTGTCGAGGAGGTGTGCGAGGGAATCGGGGTCTACTGCCGCCAGTGTCCTCTGGTTGCTACCCACTGCGGCGTTATTGACGACGACGTCGATGCTGGCCCCGGCGAGAACCTCCGCCACGCCGTCCGGGCAGGGTTGCGCGATGTCCCATTCCAGGAACCGCACCCTGCCGTCGGTCCCGGTTTTTGCCGCGGAGCCCGGCCGGACAATGCCGTAGACCGTCCATCCTTCCGCGGCAAGGACCGCCGCCAGGGCGGCGCCGAAGCCCCGGCCCGCACCGGAAATCACCGCGACGCCCGCGGCCGGGGCCGGGCCCTGTGCCGGGGCCGGGGTCACCGGAAGTCCAGGCGCATTGGCTGCCCGGGCAACTAGCTGTCCAGGCAGGTGGGCCCGAGGAGCACCTTGAGGTCGCCGAACAGTGATGGACTCGGGTTGACCCTCAGGTGCACCGGAAGCGCCATCACTTCCACCCTTGTGTCGCCTTGCAGGTGCAGCCTGACTTCCGAATTGCCGCGGTGGGTCCGCAGTACGTCGCCAAGCTCGGTCACCACAGCCTCTGTGGCCTTGTGCGTCTGCATGGTGATCACCAGCGGCCCGTTCAGGCCCTCGCTGAGGTCCGGGACGGACAGCTCCATGCAGTTCAGGGCGACTGCGCCGTCGTCGCGGCGCTGCAGCCGGCCCTTGACCACCACGACCAGGTCTTCGGCCAGCACGGACGCGATGGGGCCGTACACCTGGCCGAAGAACATGACCTCGATTGAGCCACCCAGGTCCTCGATTTCCGCGCGGGCATAGGCGTTGCCGCTGGCTTTCGCGATCCGCCGGCTCAGGGAGGTGATCATGCCCGCAATGGTGATGATGGCGCCGTCGTGCGGGCCGTCCTCGGCGATGACCGAGGTGATGGACTGGTCGGCGTGCTGGCTCAGCAGCCCTTCGAGGCCCTGCAGCGGGTGGTCCGAGACGTAGAGGCCCAGCATGTCGCGTTCGAAGGAGAGCTTGTCCTTTTTCTCCCACTCGGGAAGGTCCGGGATTTCGATGCTCAGGGACGCTTCGGATTCGGCCTCGTCGAAACCGGCGAAAAGGTCGAACTGCCCGATCGCTTCGTTGCGCTTGAGGGTGATGACGGAGTCGATGGCTTCTTCATGGATCATGGCAAGCGCGCGCCGGTGGTGGTTCAGGGAGTCGAACGCCCCCGCCTTGATCAGCGATTCAATGGTGCGTTTGTTGCACACCACCGCAGGGACCTTCATGAGGTAGTCCTTGAAGGACGTGTACGCGCCTTCCTTTTCCCGCGCCGCCACCATGGCTTCGACGGCGTTCACGCCGACGTTGCGGATCGCGCCCATGCCGAAGCGGATGTCGTTGCCCACAGGGGTGAAGTTCAGGGCTGACTCGTTGACGTCGGGCGGCAGCACCGTAATGCCCATGCGCCGGCATTCGTTCAGGTAGATCGCCGATTTGTCCTTGTCGTCGCCCACCGAGGTCAGCAGCGCAGCCATATATTCCGGCGCATAGTGCGCCTTCAGGTACGCGGTCCAATAAGAGATCACGCCGTAGGCGGCCGAGTGCGCCTTGTTGAAGGCATAGTCGGAGAACGGGAGCAGGATGTCCCAGAGGGTCTTGACCGCGGCCATGGAATAGCCGTTGTCCTGCATGCCCTGGGAGAAGCCGGCGAACTGCTTGTCCAGCTCGGACTTCTTCTTCTTGCCCATGGCGCGGCGCAGGATGTCGGCCTGGCCCAGGGTGTAGCCGGCGAGCTTCTGCGCCACGGCCATAACCTGCTCCTGGTAGACGATCAGCCCGTAGGTGCCGCCGAGGATTTCGGAGAGCGGCTCTTCCAGCTCAGGGTGGATCGGGATGACTTCCTGGATCTTGTTCTTGCGCAGCGCGTAGTCGGTGTGGGCGTTGGCGCCCATGGGACCGGGCCGGTACAGGGCCAGTACCGCGGAGATGTCTTCGAAGTTGTCGGGCTTCATGAGCTTGAGCAGCGAACGCATGGGGCCGCCGTCGAGCTGGAACACGCCCAGCGTGTCTCCCCGGGCCAGCAGCTCGTAGGACGCGGTGTCGTCGAGTTCCAGGGTTTCGAGGTCCAGATCGATGCCGCGGTTCATCTTGATGTTTTCCAGGGCGTCCGAAATGATCGTCAGGTTCCGCAGGCCGAGGAAGTCCATCTTGATCAGGCCGAGGCCTTCGGACGTCGGATAGTCGAACTGCGTAATGACCTGGCCGTCCTGGAAGCGGCGCATGATCGGAATCACGTCGATGATGGGGTCCGAGGACATGATGACGCCGGCGGCGTGCACGCCCCACTGCCGTTTCAGGCCTTCGATGCCCAGCGCCGTTTCGAAGACCTTGGCGGCCTCCGGGTCGGTGCTGATCAACTGGCGGAAGTCACCGGCTTCGCCGTAGCGCTTTGCTTCCTTGTTCTGAATGTCGGCCAGCGGAATGTCCTTGGCCATCACGGCCGGCGGCAACGCCTTGGTCAGCGTCTCGCCCATGCTGAAGGGGTAGCCCAGCACGCGCGAAGAGTCCTTCAGGGCCTGCTTGGTCTTGATGGTGCCGTACGTGACGATCATGGCCACGCGTTCGTCGCCGTACTTGCGCGTGACGTAGTCGATTACTTCGGAGCGGCGCCGGTCATCGAAGTCGACGTCGAAGTCAGGCATGGAAACGCGGTCCGGGTTCAGGAAGCGCTCGAAGATCAGGCCGTGGTGCAGCGGATCCAGGTCGGTGATGCGCATGGCGTAGGCCACCATGGAACCTGCACCCGAGCCACGCCCGGGACCCACGCGGATGCCGTTGTTCTTGGCCCAGTTGATGAAGTCTGCCACCACGAGGAAGTAGCCCGGGAAGCCCATGGAGGTGATGACTTCCAGCTCATAGTCGGCCTGCTTGCGGACCTTGTCCGGGATGCCCTTCGGATAGCGGTACTGGAGTCCCTTGTCCACTTCCTTGACCAGCCAGGACGTCTCGTCCTCCCCCTCCGGGCAAGGGAACCGGGGCATGTAGTTGGCCCCAGTGTTGAACGAGACTTCACAGCGCTCTGCGATCAGCAGCGTGTTGTCGCACGCATCGGGGTGGTCGCGGAAGAGTTCGCGCATTTCCTGCGGTGACTTCAGGTAGTAGCCGCTGCCGGAGAAGGCAAAGCGGGAACCGCCGTTGTCGTAGGTCGGCTCCAGCAGGGTGGATCCGGACTGGATGGCCAGCAGGGCCTCATGCGCCTTCGCATCGTGCTCGTGCGTGTAGTGCAGGTCGTTGGTGGCCACCAGCGGCAGGTTCAGCTCCTTGGCCAGGCGCAGAAGGTCGCCCGTGACGCGACGCTCGATATCCAGGCCGTGGTCCATGAGCTCACAGAAGTAGTTCTCCGCGCCGAAGATGTCGCGGAACTCTGCAGCAGCCTCCAGCGCTTCGCGGTACTGGCCGAGCCGCAGGCGGGTCTGGACCTCACCCGACGGGCAGCCGGTGGTGGCGATGAGCCCTTCGGAGTAGGTGTTCAGCAGCTCGCGGTCCAGTCGGGGCCATTTGCCGAAGACCGAATCCAGTGAGGCGATCGACGAGGCCCGGAACAGGTTCCGCATGCCCACGTTGTTGTAGCTCAGCAGCGTCATGTGCGTGTACGAGCCACCGCCCGAGACATCGTCCTTGCGCTGGCTTTCCTCGCCCCAGCGGACGCGGCTCTTGTCCCCGCGGGCGGTCCCGGGAGTCACATAGGCTTCGACGCCGATGATCGGCCTGATGCCCTTGTCCGTGGCCCGCTTCCAGAAATCGAAGGCGCCGAAGAGGTAGCCGTGGTCGGTGGTGGCCAGCGCGGGCATGCCCAGCCGCTCGGTTTCATCGAAGAGCTCGCCGAGCCGGGCGGCGCCGTCCAGCATCGAGTACTCGGTGTGGTTGTGGAGATGGACAAACGAGTCATTGCTGGAAGTCACCGGACCATTCTAGTGCCGGGCAGGGACAGTTCCGGCTCAGGCGTCCCCGGAGGCCAGAACTTCCAGTGCATACGCAAGATCCTGCGGGTACTCACTGGTGACTGTCACGCGCTCTCCGGTCCTGGGGCTGTCGAACCCGAGCTGCCGGGCGTGGAGCCACTGCCGGGTCAGTCCCAGGGTTGCGGCAAGCCGCGGATCGGCTCCGTAGGTCAGGTCACCGGCGCAGGGGTGGCGCAGGGCCGAAAAGTGGACGCGGATCTGGTGGGTGCGGCCGGTTTCCAGGTGCACTTCCACGAGCGACGCCTTACCGAAGGCCTCCAGGACCTCGTAGTGTGTCACGGATTCCCGGCCGTCCTCGATGACGGCAAAGCGCCAGTCATGGCCGGGGTGGCGGCCGATGGGTGCATCGATCGTGCCCGCCAGGGGATCCGGCAGTCCCTGGACCACTGCGTGGTACACCTTGTCCACTGTGCGCTCCTTGAAGGCGCGTTTGAGCGCCGTATAGGCGCGCTCGGACTTGGCCACCACCATGGCACCTGACGTGCCGACGTCGAGGCGGTGCACGATGCCCGCCCGCTCGGGTGCTCCCGACGTCGATATCCGGTAACCGAGCCCGGCCAGTCCCCCCACCACCGTGGGTCCCACCCAGCCCGGGGACGGGTGGGCGGCCACACCCACCGGCTTGTCGATGACGACGAAGTCCTCATCGTCCAGCAGTACCTTCAGGCCTTCCACAACTTCCTCCACGACTTCCAGGGGGTCCCGCCGTTCCGGGACAACGACTTCCAGCACGGTGCCGGAGGCCAGCTTCAGGGACTTGCCCACTGCTTTGCCTGCGGAGCTGACGTTGCCCTCGGCGATCAGGGTGGCCGCCTGGGACCGGGATATGCCCATCAGCTTGGCGAGGCCCGCATCGACGCGGGTGCCGGCCAGCTCTTCGGGAACGGTGAGTTTCTCAGGCATCGGTGCCCTCCGCCGGCTTCTGGACCCGTGAACCGTCCAGCGAAATACCGCGAAGCGTCAGCAGGCAGATGATCACGACGGCCGAGACAACAGCGGAATCGGCGATATTGAAGATCGCAAAATTGGGCAGCTGGATGAAGTCCACCACGTGGCCCATGGCGAAGGACGGCTCCCGGAACAGCCGGTCCGTGAGGTTGCCCAGGGCACCGCCAAGTAGCAGGCCCAGCGCCAGGGACCACCAGGCGGAACCAAGTTTCCGAAGCTGGAAAAGAATGGCAACGGAGACGCCGGCCATGATGATCGTGAAAACCCAGGTGACATTCTCGCCGATGGAAAACGCTGCCCCGGAGTTCCTGATGTAGTACCAGTGCAGCAACGGGGGCAGCACCGGGATGCGCTCCCCCTCCACCATCGTGGAGGTGACCCACAGCTTGGTGAGCTGGTCGAAGACGTAGGCGAAAACAGCGAAGCCGGCGAAGAGCGTCAGCAGGACCGCCTTTCGCGGCCGGGCTTGCGTCGTTGCTTGCTGCGCTGCGGCAGGTGCTGTTTCGTCAGTCATAAAGCTTTCATTCAGGAGCCAGTCCCGGGACTGGAGGGAAACTGCTGGTGCCCGCTGCCGGCAGCGCCGGTAGCGGTTAATGGCAAAAGCCGGCGGCCGAGGAGTCCTCAGCCACCGGCTTTCAGAATACTTGCTAAACGGCGGGGCTGCCGTCGCCAACCTCGGGCGCAGCCACGGAACCGCGGGCATCCAGGTCGCGGAGCTGACCTTCGATGTATGCCTTCAGGCGTGAACGGTAGTCGCGCTCGAAGCCGCGCAGCTGTTCCACCTTGCGCTCCAGGACGGACCGCTGCTGTTCCAGGGCGCCGAGGATCTTGCGGGACTTCTCCTGCGCGTCGTTGACCAGGCTGCTGGCTTCGATCTGCGCTTCGGCGATGATCTTGTCCTTCTGCTGCTGACCGTCGGCGACGTGCTTGTCGTGCATCTGCTGCGCCATGGCCAGGAGGCCGGCGGCGGACTCCGCGGTCGGGTTGACCGCGGAAGGGGCCGGAGCGGCAACCGGGGCAAGGGCCGCTGCCGGCTCGGGCGCCTTCTTCTTGGCTTCGGCGGCGGCCTTGGCTTCGGCTTCCGCCCTGGCCCGGGCTTCGTCCTTTTCGGCCTTGACCGGGGCGGGGACCTTCTCCACCACCGGCGCCGCTACTGCGGAGCTGGCGGGCGTGCCTGAGCCGCTCTCGGCAAGCTTCTTGCGAAGCTCGTCGTTCTCTTGGTTCAGGCGGCGCAGTTCGACGACGATTTCGTCCAGGAAGTCGTCAACTTCGTCCTGGTCGTAGCCTTCGCGGAACTTGGTCGGCTGAAAGCGCTTGTTGACAACGTCTTCTGGCGTCAAAGCCATCTGGTCACCTCGTTGGTCTAGTTAGTCAGTAGGCCTTCCGGCCGTCAAAACTACGGTACCTAAATATGGTCTGGTTCCTCTAATTCAACACTGAGGTGTCAAACCGGAGATTCTACGCGATGCCGTGGATGGCGGTTTCCCGTCCTGCTACTGCGCCGCAAGCTGTAATGAAAATTACGCGAGATTCCTCACGATTGCCATAGCCACGCTGATGGCTATGAAGAACAGCAAAAATCCGAGATCCAGCGAAATCCCGCCCAGGCGCAAGGGTGGAATGAGGCGCCTCAGCACCTTCAGCGGCGGATCTGTGACGGAATAGACAGTGTGGGCCGCCACCAGTGCCACACCCCGGGGCCGCCACTCACGGGCAAACATCTGCACCCAGTCGTAGACCAGCCGGATGATTAATGCCACAAAAACGAATAATAAAGCGATATAGATAAGTCCGAAAACAATTCCCATGAGTTAACTCATATCTCCATGTTCATTCCGGATCCCGCAGTCTCCTGTTGCCATTCTTATCTATTTCAGCACGGATGCCAGACAGGTGTCCTGCCTGGCATCCGTTCGGCTCCGGAGCTAGCTCTGGTTGAAGAAGCTGGCCTGGGTCTCGCTGACCTTTTTGTCATCGCCGATGACCTCGATGTACGACGGCGAGAGCAGGAACACCTTGTTCGTGACCCGTTCGATGCTGCCGCGGAGGCCGAACACCAGGCCGGCGGAGAAGTCGACCAGGCGCTTGGCATCGGCTTCGCCCATGTCCGTGACGTTCATGATCACGGGGATGCCGTCACGGAAGCTTTCGCCGATCAGCTTGGCATCGTTGTAGGACCGCGGGTGGATCGTGGTGATCTGGCGGAGTCCGGTGGTCTCTTCGCGGCTCGAGGCCGCGCGCTTGATAGGTGTCACAGGTGCGCGATATTCCTCTTCGGCGGCGTGTGGAGTCGGCGTTTCGCGGGCGACCTCGCGGACGGGCGCCGGCGCCCGGCGTTCCTCGCGGTCATGCTCCATTGAATCGTCCTCGTCTTTGTGCGGTGTGTGGTGCTCAGACTCGTAGTGTTCATCGCCATCGGCGAGCCCAAGATAGATCATTGTCTTGCGCAGAGCGCCAGCCATGGTCGACTCCTAATCGTGTCCGTAAGCGGGCCGCTGAGTTGACTTGACAGTATTGGAATCCCCGCCATTCTCTTCCAATACTTTGACGCTACCGCAACGCAGGACGCGAACCCAATATATCGGAGCCTATTCTCAGGTGTGTCGCACCCGCCCTGACGGCGGATTCCAGATCCTGGCTCATGCCCGCGGAAATCCCCGAAGCCGCGGGGTGGTCCCTGAGCAGATGCGCCGAAATTTCGGCCAGTTTGGCGAACGCCGACTCCGGATCCGAACCCAGCGGAGCCACTGCCATCAGGCCTGCCAGTACAATCCCCGGCGACCCCGCCAACTGGTCGGCCAGGCCCGGCACCTCCAAGCGGCTGGCGCCGCCCCGGTCGCTTCCGGCGTCTTCGTCGAGGCTGACCTGGATGAAGCACTCGAGCGGACCCCGGCCGGTCCGCTCCTGCTCGGCGGCCACGGACCGGGCAAGGGCGGCTGCCAGCTGCGGCCGGTCCACGGAATGGATCGCATGGGCATACCGGACCACCGACTTGGCCTTGTTGCTCTGCAGCTGCCCCACAAAATGCCAGCGCAGTCCGAGTTCGCCGAGGGCTGAGGCTTTCTCTGACGCTTCCTGGTCCCTGTTCTCACCGACGTCGGTGACTCCCAGGGCAGCCAGCCTGCGGACGTCGTCGGCAGGGTGGAATTTGGTCACGACGATCAGCTTCGGCGGGTTGTCCTGCCGGCCGGCGGCTTCCGCGGCGGCGGCAATCCTCCCCCGGACCGCGGCCAGGCGGCCCTGGATCTGGAGCAGGCGGGGGTCGTCGGCGGCTGTTACCTCCCGGGGTTCACTCACCGGTCCACACCAATCCGGCGAACCGGCCCGTGGCCGGGTTCCCGCGGTAGGAGAACAGATTGTCGTTTTCGAGGGTGCAGGGTCCGGAGTACTCCACGGCGACCCCGCAGGCTTCCAGCTGGCTGCGCGCCCCGGCCGGCAGGTCCAGGCCGGGGGTGCCCCAGGAAGTTGTGGTCCAGGTGGCAGGAACGGCCGCGGCGACGTCGTCCCGCATGCCTTCCGGCACTTCGTAGCAGGATCCGCAGATTGACGGGCCGATCCAGGCCCGGATGTCTTCGGCCCCCTCGGCGCGCATTCGCTCCACCGTTGCCGGCAGGACACCGCTGGCAACACCCGGACGGCCCGCATGGGCAACTGCCAGGACCGGCTGTCCCCCCGATGTTGTCCCGGCAAGGACGACCGGGACGCAGTCCGCCACCATGACGGCAAGCGGACGACCGGAAGACACCATCGCATCAGCGGTCGGCGCGGCCGGGCAGGCCGCCTCGCCGTCGCCGTCGTCGCCGCCGATAAAGGCGACGGTATTGCCGTGCACCTGGTTCATGTACTGGAAGCCGCCCGCCGCCAGGCCTGCTTCGGCCTCAACGAGTTCACGCCGGCGGCGCACTTCAGCCGGATCGTCCCCCACGTGGAGGGCGAGGTTTCCGGCCCCGGCGTCAGTGAATGCCACCCAGACGCCGGGCCGGACTTCGGTTCGCCACCAAAACAATCAAAACACCGCTAACTGACGAGCTGATAAAACGTCCTGCCAATGCCTGCTTCCGGAAGTGCCTACTTCAGGAAGTCCGGGACATCCAGGTCGTCCGAGCGGCTGCCGGAAAGGTCCGGCTCCACTACCGAGGGAAGGTCGACGTCGAAGCCTGAGTCGGCGGGGACGGCAGAGGGACGCTGCTGACCCCAGTTGCTGAGACCCGAAGCTCCGATGCCGGCGTGTACGGGCTGAACGTGCTGCGACGGCGCCTGCGAGGGGGCAGGAGCAGAGGCGGGCGCAGCAGGGCGCTGCGGGGCAGCCTGCGGCTGCGACTGGTCCATGGACGGCGAGGTGGCTTTGACGTCGTCGAAGCCGGCCGCGATGACCGTAACGCGGGCCTCGTCACCGAGTGCGTCGTCGATGACGGCACCGAAGATGATGTTGGCTTCGGGGTGCGCCACTTCCTGGACCAGGCGGGCAGCTTCGTTGATTTCGAAGAGTCCGAGGTCGGAGCCGCCCTGGATGGACAGCAGGACACCGTGGGCGCCGTCGATCGAAGCCTCCAGCAGGGGTGAAGCGATGGCGAGTTCCGCGGCCTTGACGGCACGGTCCTCTCCACGTGCCGAGCCGATGCCCATCAGCGCGGAACCCGCGCCCTGCATCACGGACTTGACGTCTGCGAAGTCGAGGTTGATCAGGCCCGGGGTGGTGATCAGGTCGGTGATGCCCTGGACACCGGACAACAGGACCTGGTCGGCGGAGCGGAAGGCGTCCAGGACCGAGACATTGCGGTCGCTGATGGACAGGAGCCGGTCGTTGGGGATGACGATCAGGGTGTCGACTTCGTCGCGGAGGGCGTCGATGCCCGCCTCGGCGGAACCTGCACGACGGCGGCCCTCGAAGGTGAACGGGCGGGTGACAACGCCGATGGTGAGCGCGCCGAGCGAACGGGCAATGCGGGCCACGACGGGTGCGCCGCCGGTACCCGTGCCGCCACCTTCGCCGGCGGTCACGAAGACCATGTCCGCGCCGCGGATGACCTCTTCGATCTCGTCGGCGTGGTCCTCGGCCGCCTGCTTGCCGACCTCCGGGTTTGCACCGGCTCCGAGACCACGCGTCAGCTCGCGGCCGACGTCAAGTTTGACGTCGGCGTCGCTCATGAGCAGAGCCTGGGCATCGGTGTTGATTGCGATGAATTCGACACCGCGGAGACCGACTTCGATCATGCGGTTGACTGCGTTCACGCCACCGCCGCCGATGCCGACGACCTTGATGACGGCCAAGTAATTCTGCGGAGCTGCCACGTTACGTGTCCCTTGTTCGTGTCCTATTGCGAAAACTGATGGAGTCGTGCTTGAAAGTTCCAACCTTAACCTTCGACTTGAAGGTTATAGTTATGTCAAGTAACTCATGCTGTGACGCTATTTCCTATGCCTGAGACATTCAATGACCTGATCCGCGTGTCGTTGGAATACCCGCTAAATAGAGCGGAAATCGCCGTGGATGACGGCTGCCGGCCCGCCGGTCTCAGAGCGCAGGTGAATGCCTGTCCCGCTGCTTGCGCGGGGAGGCCGTCCACTATCGTGTCACGGGATGCCGCGGCACGCTGACATCGTAGACCTGGACGGGATTCTTGGGGTTGGCCGGCGCCTTCAGCAGGGCTTCGAGCACCTTGGCTTTGAGCTCCTTCTCCCCCGCGTTGCCCCAGACAATGGTCTGTCCGTCCACAAGTTTGAGTTCGACGGCGTCAACGGATTTCGCCGACGCATCGGACAGCCTGGCGAGGACGTCGGCAGGCAGCGCGGCCAGCACCGCGGTGATGGCCTTGAAAAGATCCTTGCCGATCACCCCTGCCCCGCCGTCGATCACCGGCAGCAGGATGCTGTCCGGATCCTGGGTGGTGCCGAGCTGCACGCCGTCAACATCAACAAGCTGGAACACCTCCCCCTGTTTCACCAGGGCCACGGGGGTGCGTTCATGGATGTGGACCACCAAGACCGACGGCGGCCGCGCTTCCGTGGTCACGTCCCTGACCTGCACGAGCGGTTGCAGCAACTGCTTCACTTCGTCGTCATGAACCTGCGGCAGCGGCTTGCCGCGCAGCGGCCCGAGGGCGTCCTGGACCTGCTGCGGCGTGAGCATTTTGGTTCCGTCCACGGACACCGTCTGCACGGCGAACACCGGCGAATAGACGGCGGCCGCCAGCAGGCCGGCCACCAGTGCAGCGACGATGCACACCGCCAGGATGATGTTCCGCCGGATCCGCCTGCCCTTGGGCTCCGGGAACGACAGCACATTGTCCGTGGCGCGGTCGGGAGTTGATGCGCCTTCCGCCGCGGGCGCGGGCTTGGACGCGGAAATCACGTCCGCGCGGCCGTTTCCCGGTTCGGCCTTGCCTTTGCCCGCGGGTGCCCCCGTCTTGTACGTGGGCCGGCGCGTGCTAGGCATCCGGCGCCTCTGCCGCTAGTGCCTCCACGATCAGCGGGCCGTAGGCGGTGACGTCGCCGGCACCGGCGGTGAGCACAATGTCCCCGGGCGCAGCGTTGGCCACGACGGCGCGGACTGCCTCGTCGGCAGCTACGAGCCGGCCGCCCCCGGAGAGGCGGTCACCGATCAGCTGGCTGCTGACCCCGGGAATGGGATCCTCGCGGGCAGGATAGATGTCCAGCACCAGAGCGGTGTCTGCAGCGTTGAGCGCCTCGGCAAACTCGGCAGCAAACTCGCGTGTGCGGGAGAACAGGTGCGGCTGGAAGAGTACATGAACCTTGTGGTTCCCGGCGACGGATCGTGCCGCAGCCAGTGCCGCCCGGACTTCCGTGGGGTGGTGGGCGTAGTCATCGTAGACCCGGACACCCCGTCCCTCGCCTTTGAATTCAAAGCGCCGCGAGGCTCCGGAGAAATGGGCCAGGGCACCGGAGGCGGGGCCGGGGTCGACGCCCAGCTCGAGTGCCACGGCGAATGCCGCGGCAGCATTGAGGGCGTTGTGGCGGCCGGGAACCTGGAGCTCCAGCGCAAACTTTCCCGCGGGGGTGGATACCCACACGTCGCCCGGTCCGCCGTCGTGCAGCCTCAGCTGCGAATCTTCGGCAGTGCCGTAGGTGACCACCCGGGTGTTGCCCCGTTCCGTTGTCCGCTCCGCCAGTGCGCGTGCGCCGGGGTCATCGGCGCAGGCCACCAGGACGCCGTCGGGCGGGAGCAGTTCGGTGAAGCGGTCAAACGACTCGTAGACGGCCTCGGCGGTGCCGTAGTAGTCGAGGTGGTCCGGTTCCACGTTGGTGACAACGGCAATGTGCGGACGGTAGTTGAGGAACGATCCGTCGGATTCGTCGGCCTCGGCAACGAAGATGTCCGACGTGCCGCTGGCCGCGTTGACCCCCAGTGCCGGGACGTTGGCGCCGATTGCAAACGTGGGGTCCAGGCCGGCGCCCTGCAGCAGCACGGTGATCATCGACGTCGTGGTTGACTTCCCGTGTGTTCCGGCCACCGTGACCACGCGGTCGCCTGCCATGGTCGCCGCCAGTGCCTCGGACCGGTGCAGCACAGGCAGCCCGGCGTCACGCGCGGCCAGGAGTTCCGGATTGTCCGCGCGGATGGCGGAGCCCGCCACCACGGACTGCGCCGCACCCAGGTTGCCCGCGGCATACCCCACATGGATGCCCGCGCCGGCGGCGGCGAGGTCCGCCATGACGGGCAGGTCCTTGGCGTCGGAGCCGGTCACGGGGACGCCGCGGGCCACCATGATCCGGGCCACGGCGGACATGCCCACGCCGCCCACGCCGATGAAGTGCACGCGGCCCAGGGATTCAAGGCTCTGCGTGCCCGTTGCTGCTGTGGGCGTGGTCATTTGCTTACCGCTTCCAGGACAAGGCCAGCCATGCGCTGGTCTGCGTTTCGGATGCCGAGGGCTTCGGCGCTGGCTGCCATCCTCGCCAGGCGGGCGGGATCCGACAGCAAGGGGATGATTTCACTGCTGACCCATGCGGGGGTGAATGATTCGTCGTCGATCACCAGCGCCCCTCCCGCCGCTACCGGCCCGGCGGCGTTGAGGGCCTGCTCGCCGTTGCCGATCGGGAGCGGGACGAACACCGCCGGGACACCTACGGCCGCGGTTTCGCAGACGGTGGCTGCTCCTGCGCGCCCCACCAGCAGGTCGGCGGCCGCGTAGATGTTCTCCATGCCGTCGACGTACTCCACTTGCCGGTAGCCGTCCGCGGCGAGGGGCTTGCCGTCGCCGTCAAGGACCGCCTTGCCCTTGCCGGTGATGTGCAGTGTCTGGATGCCGGCCTTGGCCAGTGCTTCCACGGACGCTGCGATGGTCCGGTTGATGCTCTGCGCACCGGAGGAGCCGCCTGTGACGATGAGCGCCGGCTTGTCTTGGTCGAGCCCCAGCAGGTCACGTGCGGCCTGCCGGGAGCCGGCACGGTCCAGCCCGGATACTTCCTTGCGCATCGGCATGCCGACGTGGCGCGCCCCGCGGAGTTTCGTGCCGGCGAAGGCTACGCCGACGTGATGGCTGAACCGGGCGCCCACCTTGTTGGCCAGGCCGGCCCGCGTGTTGGCTTCATGGATGACGACGGGAATCCGGCGGCGCCGGGCCGCGAGGTAGAGCGGTGTGCAGACGTAGCCGCCAACGCCGACCAAAACGTCCGCATGGGCGTCGTCGAGGATTTTTCCGGCCTGTTTGACCGCGCCCGCCAGCCGTCCGGGGAGCCGCAGCAGGTCCAGCGAGGGCCTGCGCGGGAAGGGCACGCGGTCGATGGTGGCCAGCTCGAGGCCGGCTGCAGGGACCAGCCTGGTTTCCATCCCGCTGGGCGTTCCCACGGCCAGGAGTCGCACGTCCGGACGCGCGTCACGCAACGCGGCCGCAATGGCCAGCAGCGGACTGATGTGGCCCGCTGTTCCGCCGCCGGCAAGGACTACTGACAAAGACTCGGCATTCATTAAGTGCTATTTACGCTTTCGTGAGGTGTGTGGGCGCGCGCCCTCGGTGCGGAACTTGAGCAGCCGTTTGGGCTGGACGCTGGGCGCCATCTGTTCCCGGGCCAACGACAACACTACGCCGACGGCACACAGCGACATCAGCAGCGCCGAACCGCCATAGGAAATGAACGGCAGCGGGACGCCGATGACGGGAACGAGCCCGGTGACCACGGACATGTTGACCGTGGCCTGGCCCAGGAGCCACACCATGATGGTTCCGGCCAGCACCCGGTGGAACAGGTCCTCCTGCGCCACCACGACGCGGTAGATTGCGGCACCGAGGATGGCAAAGAGGATGAGTACGACGACGGTGCCCACCAGCCCGAGTTCCTCGCCGATGATCGCGAAGATGAAGTCGTTATGGGCTTCCGGGATCCAGCTGTACTTCTGCCGGCTCTGCCCCAGGCCGACCCCGAGCCAGCCCCCGGAGGCCAGTCCGTACAGGCCGTTGGTTGACTGATAGTTGGCGTCGATGCCTTCGCCGCAGGAATTTCCGGTCCACCACGAGGTAATCCGGCACATCCGGTTGGAGCTCGTGACAGCCATGAACCCGGCACCGGCCACGGCAATCAGAGCTGCAATGCCGAACATGTAGATCGGGACGCCAGCGAAGAATAGGGCTGCGGCCATGATCATCATGATGATCATGCCGGTGCCGAGGTCATTTCCGGCCAGGACGAGGCCGATGATGCCAGCGGCAATGGGAAGGACCGGGACCACCACATGCTGCCAGCGGTGGAGCAGTTTGGCCTTGACGGCCAGCACCGTGGCCATCCACAGTGCAAGGGCCAGTTTGGACGCTTCTGACGGCTGGAAGGTGATGCCGCCGAATTCAATCCAGTTCTGGTTGCCGTTGGTGCTGGTACCGATGAGCAGCACCAGGACCAGGAGCACATAGGCGCCGGCGATCCCCGGCCAGGCGAGGCGCTTAAGCCAGACGACGTTAACCCGCGAGAGCACAAACATCAGGAACACCCCGATGGCGGCGAACATGCCCTGTTTGAGGGCTGCCGTGTACGGCGACTCTCCGGCGGCAATGGCCTCGACGCTGGAGGCGGATAGAACCATCATGATGCCGATGGCCGTAAGCGCGAGGGTGGAACCCAGGATGAGGTAGTAGGTGGAACCGTTGCGTGACTTTCCGGTTCCTTCCAGCTTCGCCCAGAAGCTTCGGTAGCCGCCGCGGAGCCTGGCCAGCGGAGGCACATGGCCTGACCGGGCAGTCCCGCCTTGCGTAGCCTGGGCCGACGTCGGCCGGGTTCCGGCGGCCTTGCCTGTCCGCGAAGCCGGCGGGAGCCGGGTGGCACCCCGCTGCTTGGCAGCCGGGGCACGGGTGGGCGTGCTGACCATTGTTACTCCTCGCCGGTCTGAGCCTGCCCTTCCACGAGCCCGCGGACAGCTTCAATGAAGGCATCGCCACGGTGAGCGTAGGAAGAGAACTGATCCATGGAAGCAGCCGCCGGGGCCATCAGCACAGTGTCCCCCGGAGAGGCCAGCTGCGCTGCCGCGGCTACGGCCTGGGCCATCACAGTTTCCCCGTAGATCGGCGAGGGCACCGTGCCGGCGTCGTCCGTTTCGGCAGACTGCACATTGTCAGTGTCGCCCTTGCTGCGCCCGATCACGGGGACATCCGGTGCGTGTCGCTTAAGGGCGTCCGAGAGCGGTGCCGTGTCAGCTCCGATCAGGACAACGGCCTTCAAGCGGGATGCCTGTTCCTTGACCAGATCGTCGTAGCTCACACCCTTGGAGAGGCCGCCGGCAATCCAGATGACGTTGCTGAACGCCGACAGGGACGCCGCCGCGGCGTGCGGGTTGGTTGCTTTCGAGTCGTTGATCCACAGCACATCATTGTGGCGGGCAACGAGCTGGATCCGGTGCTCTCCCGGAATGTAGGCCTTCAGTCCCTGCCGGACGGCCTGTGGTTCCACGCCGTACGCCCGGACCAGCGCGGCTGCTGCCAGGGCGTTGGCCACCATGTGGCGCGGGGCCACCGGACCGAGGTCCGCCATGGCGGCCAGCTCAGCGGCGCTGTCCTTGCGCTCGGCGATGAAGGCGCGGTCCACCAGGAGGCCCTCGACCACGCCGAGCATGCTGATGGCCGGCGTCAGCGTGGTGAATCCAACGGCGCGGCAGCCTTCCACGACGTCGGCATCCTCCACCATGCGTTCGGTTTCGATCTGCTCGGCGTTGTAGATGCAGGCCTTCTGCGTCTGCCCATAGACCTTGGCCTTGTCGGCCAGGTACGAGGCGTAGGATCCGTGCCAGTCCACGTGGTCTTCGGCGACGTTGAGGCAGACACTTGCCACCGGAGAAACGGAGTGGCTCCAGTGCAGCTGGAAACTCGACAGCTCGACTGCCAGGACGTCGTACTCCACCGGGTCGCGCAGTGCGTCGAGGATGGGCGTGCCCACGTTCCCGACGGCGATGGCCTTGAGCCCGGCGGCCTGCAGCATCGATTCGGTCAGGCCGACGGTGGTGGTCTTCCCGTTTGTTCCGGTGATGGTCAGCCAGTCCGCGGTCTTGCGGCCCTTCCGCTCACGCACCCGCCAGGCGAGTTCCACATCGCCCCAGACCGGGATGTGGGTCCGGGCAGCCAGCGCGAGGAGGGCCTGGTCCGGCCGCCAACCCGGCGAGGTCACGATCAGGTCCGGCTTCTGGCCGTCGATCTTCGGCATGGTGTGCACGGCGTCTTCGCCGAGGAGCACATCCACGGCGCCGACGATCTTCAGCGTGTCCGCCTGGGCGCGGGCCTTCGGGCTCGTGGCCGCGTCCACCACCACCACGCGGGCACCGAGTTCGATCAGGGTGTCCGCGGCAGCGAAGCCGGACACGCCGATGCCCGTCACGACCACACGGAGACCGGTCCAGTCGGAGTCCCAGCTCACCAGGTTCTCGAGCCGGGGGGACGTTGCCAGCGGCGAAGGTATTGGACTGCTCACAGCAGGACCACCCATTCTGCGTAGAAGATGCCAAGGCCTGCGGCGACGAAGAGTCCGCCGAGGATCCAGAACCGAACCACCACGGTGACTTCCGCCCAGCCCTTGAGTTCAAAGTGGTGCTGCAGCGGAGCCATTTTGAAGAAGCGCTTGCCCTTGGTGATCTTGAAGTAGCCCACCTGGATGATCACCGAAAGCGTGATCAGGACGAACAGTCCGCCGATGAAGGCGAGCAGCAGTTCGGTCCGGGACAGGATGGCGAACCCGGCGACGGCGCCGCCGATGGCCAGCGAGCCGGTGTCGCCCATGAAGATCTTCGCCGGAGACGTGTTCCACCACAGGAAGCCCACCAGGGCGGCGCTGAGGATTGCTGCAAGCAGTGCCAGGTCCAGCGGGTCGCGGACGGAATAGCAGCCGCCGCCTGCCTGCCGCGGCGAGCCGCAGGCCTGGTTGCTCTGCCAGATTCCCATCAGCGTGTACGCGCCGAACACCATGACCGATGCCCCGGCTGCCAGTCCGTCCAGACCGTCGGTGAGGTTCACCCCGTTGGTGGCCGCAGTGACGATCAGGTTGGACCACAGGACAAACAGGATAGCGCCCAGGACGGTGCCGCCGAAGGCAAGGTTCAGCCACGGGATGTCCCGCACCAGGGAGATCTGGGTGGATGCGGGAGTGACTCCGTCCGCATTGGGAAAGTTCAATGCCAGGACGGCGAAAATGATGCCGACGGCGCCCTGCAGCACCAGTTTGGCTTTGGCGTTCAGGCCAAGGCTGCGTTGCTTGGAAATCTTGATGAAGTCGTCCAGGAAGCCCACGAGGCCCATTCCCACCATCAGGAACAGCAGCAGGAGCGCGGAGGCCGACGGTCCGGCTGACCGCGGATTCAGCATCCACATGATGAGGTGGGTCAGCGCGTAGCTCAGCAGGACCGCGAAGACCACCACGGTGCCGCCCATGGTGGGCGTGCCGCGTTTCGTGTGATGGGAGGTGGGTCCGTCGTCGCGGATGAACTGGCCGTAGCTCTTCCGTACCAGCAGACGGATGAACAGCGGAGTTCCCACCAATGCAAACAGCAGGGCCAGCCCGGCGCCGATGAGTAGTGCAATCACAGCGACTCGCTCCCTTCATTGGCGGTTGCTCGGACTTGTGGGGGTAATGCTATCCGATCCCCCAGATGCCTCAGTCCTACGCTGTTGGAGGACTTGAAGAGGACCAGATCGCCGGGTTCCAGTTCCCGTTGAAGCAGATCGTAGGCTTCGTCCACGGACTCCGCGAAGACGCATTCGTCCCCCCATGAGCCTTCGTTGACGGCGGAAACGTAGAGCGAACGCGCCTCGCGGCCAACAACCACCAGGCGGGAAATGTTGAGCCGCACCACTTGGGTGCCCACTGCCATGTGCTCCCGGATGGACTCGTCGCCCAGTTCCAGCATGGCGCCCAGCACGGCCCAGGTGCGGCGTCCGCGGCCCAGGTCCGCCAGCGTCCGCAGCGCGGCGCGCATCGATTCAGGGTTGGCGTTGTAGGCATCGTTGATGATGGTGACGCCGTCAGGCCGCTCTGTGCGTTCCATCCGCCACCGGCTGGCGGCGGTCTGTGCGCTGAGCGATGCGGTGATCCGTTCTGCCGGGATGCCTGCGGCATAGGCTGCACCGGCTGCTGCCAGGAGGTTGGTGACATGGTGCGCACCGATCAGCCGGCTGCGGACCGGGTGCCCCGCGGCGTCGCCGGGGAAGTTGAGTTCGAACTCGGGATTTCCTGCCGCATTCGTCTCCACGTGGACGGCGCGCAGTCCGGCGGCCGGGACGTCATCTGCGGCCTGCGCGGAGAATCCCAGGACGTTCGCCTTCGTCCGGCTTGTCATGGCGGCGACGCGCCCGTCGTCGAGGTTGAGCACGGCGGTCCCGCTGTCCGGGAGGGCTTCTACAAGTTCGCCCTTGGCAACGGCGATGTTGTCGACGCCGCCAAACTCCCCGGCATGGGCGGTACCGATGCCGAGGACCACCCCGATCTCGGGCCGGACCATCTCTGCGAGGTAGCGGATGTGGCCCACCCCGGTGGCACCCATCTCGATCACAAGGTAACGGGTGTCGAATCCGGCCTTGAATACGGTCAGCGGAACTCCCACTTCGCCGTTGTAGGAACCCTGGGGGGAGACAGTGTTGCCTTCGGCCGAAAGGATTCCGGCGAGGAGGTCCTTGGTGGTGGTTTTTCCGGCCGAACCGGTGATGCCGATCACCGTGAATTCCGAGCCTTCGGCCTCGCGGCGGGCCCGGATCCGGCGCACGGATTCAGCGGCCAGGGCGCCCATGGCGAGGACCGCGTCTTCCACCACGATGGAGGGGTAGGGAGTGCCGGAGTGATCGGCAGCGTCCCGTTCCACCAGGGCAAGGACAGCGCCGCGTTGGAAGGCTGCGCCGATGAAGTCGTGGCCGTCAGCAGTCTCCCCGGGCTTCGCCACGTAGAGGGACCCCTCCGTGGCTTCCCGGGAATCCGTGACCACTGCCGTGGGCGTGATGGTCGGTTCGGCGGCAAGGCGGCCGTCTGTAATTTCGGCAATTTCCGCCGCAGTAAATGCAATCATCTCGGTCTAGGACTCTATCCGCTCGTCATTCAGAACGGTGAATCCACGGGCTGTCAAGGCCTCGCGGAGCTCCACCCTGTCGTCGAGCGACAGATTGACGCCTTTGACTTCCTGCCATACTTCATGGCCGCGGCCGGCCACGAGGATCGTGTCCTTGGCCTGCGCCATCTCTACAGCCTGCCTGATCGCCGTGTCCCGCGGGAACGACTCCAGGATGGTGCAGCCAAGGCCGGCGGTTTCCTTGGCCTCCTGCGCGCCCGCCAGGACGTCCGCGCGGATCGCAGCGGCGTCCTCGTCGTGGGGGTCGTCATCGCTGATGATCACCACATCCGCCAGCCGGGCGGCGATGGCGCCCATCGCCGGCCGTTTGCCCTGGTCGCGCTGGCCGGTGGCTCCGAAGACCACAATCACCTTCGAGCCGGGCTCGGGTGAGCGCACTGCTTCCAGTGCCCGTTGCAGGGCGTCGGGGTTGTGGGCAAAGTCGACGACGGCGGCCGGGGCGGTGCAGACGAGCTGCATGCGCCCGGGGACGGCCACGGTGAACGGGTCGGCCGAGTCGAGCGCTGACTGCAGCGTTTCGGCGTCGACTCCGCTGGCCAGCACCATGACGGTTGCGAGGGCGGCGTTGGAAACATTGAAGCTGCCCGGAAGCCCCGTGTGAACGCGGAGTTCCGTGCCGTCACGGTGCCGGAGCCGGAACGCCGTACCCAGGCCCCGGGGCGCGGTGTCCGTGACGGCCCAGTCCGCGCCGGATGCTGCGGGATCAATGCCCGGGACTGTCGACAGGGTGGTGACCGGAATGGCGGCACCGGCGGCAAGGCGGCGGCCCCAGTCGTCGTCCACGGTGATGACCGCCTGCTTGGCGCGGGGGCGTGTAAAGAGCTCTGCTTTGGTCTGGAAATATTCGTCCATGGTGCCGTGCAGGTCCAGGTGGTCCTGGGTCAGGTTGGTGAACCCGGCGACGTCGAACTGCACACCGTCCACGCGGTGGAACGACACAGCGTGCGAGGAAACCTCCATGGAGGCGGCGTCCAGGCCGCGTTCCCGCATCAGGGCCAGCAGTGCGTGGATGTCGGTGGACTCCGGCGTCGTCAGCAGGCTGGGAATGGGCTCACCGCCGGCCAGGATCTCGATGGTGCCGATCAGTCCGGTCTTGCGGCCCAGGGCCTGCAGCAGGGAGTTGATGAAATAGGTGGTGGTGGTCTTGCCGTTGGTGCCGGTGACGCCGAACAGCGAGGGCACAGCGCCGCCATCGGGCCGGCTCTGGTAGATCAGCGCAGCGAGCCCGCCCACTGCGCTACGGGGCTTGTCAACGACGAGGACCGGCACGGGAGTGTCCGCGGACAGCGCAAGGAGCCTGGCGCCGTCGTCGTCCGTGACAACGGCAACAGCGCCTGCCGTAACGGCCTGCGACACGAAGTCCGCCCCGTGCCGGGTGGCGCCGGGGAGGGCGACGTAGAGGTCGCCCGGCTGCACGGACCTGGAGTTCAGGGAGATCCCGGTGACCGGAATGGCGCTGGACGCCCCGGGAACGACAACGCCGACGGACTCGCCGATGATTCCCAGCGGCACCGCGGCAACGGCGGACGGCCGGAACCCGGAACCGGGAACCGCACCGCTCGTTTCGTCGGTACTGTCTGGGGCATGGTGCTCTGACAAGTGGATCTCCGTTGGTGCTAGTGGATCACACCGGGCGTAGGGGAAGATCCCCTGATGCGTACGATGTTGTGGACGTGCTACTTGACGTATTGGGGCAGCCTGACCGGCTCGCCCGTTGACGGCGGAACGTTGTACGTCCGCAGCGCCTGGCTCATCACCGAGCGGAACACGGGACCATTGGTGATTCCGTAGATGCTGCCCTTGGGGCGCTGCAGGACAACTTCAACAATAAACCGCGGATCGTCCATCGGCGCCATTCCCACCATGGAGGCCGTGTAGCCGCAGTACCCGGATTTGCCGTCGTCGCACGGCGACTGGGACGTTCCGGTTTTAGCGCCCACGCGGTAGCCGTCGATTGCTGCTTCCTTGATCTGCCCCTCGGTCACGGCGCTCTCCAGGATGTCCCGGACCTGCTGTGCGGTTTCCTTGGACACGATCTGACGGCTCTCCTTCGCCGGGACCTTTTCCTCGGTTCCGTCCGGGCTGATGTAGCTGTCGATCAGGCGCGGCTGGAGCATCACGCCGTTGTTGGCAATCGACTGGTAGGCGCGGACGGTCTGCAGGGTGGATTGCGAAACGCCCTGGCCGAAGAGGACGGTGTACTCCTGCCGGCCGTCCCACTGGTCAGCAGGGGTGAGGATGCCGGTGGCTTCGGCGGGAATCCCGATGTCGGGGGCTTCGCCGATGCCGAACTTCTGCAGCCAGTCGTGGCGCTGTTCCTTGGTCAGCCGCTGCCCGGCCATGACCGTTCCGGTGTTCATCGACCAGCCCAGGATCCCGGCCAGGGTCCGTTCCTCGGTCCCGTGATCGAACGAGTCGGTGAAGACCTGGCCGTCCACCACGTAGGACGGCGGGATGGTGAACTTGTCCAGCGGGCTTGACTTGCCCTCCTCGATCACGGCGGCGGCCGTGATCATCTTCTCCACGGAACCCGGTTCGTATGCGGCCGTCACTGACCGTACGCCGCGGTCCTTGGCGGCCACCTTGCCGGGGTCGTTGGGGTCCGGGGCGTTGGTGTCTGCCATGGCGATGATGTTGCCGGTCTTGATGTCCTGGACGATGATGACGCCCCATTCGGCGCTCAGCTTGTCCGACTGGTTCTGGATTGCCTGCTGGGCAAAGTACTGCAGGTCGGAATTGAGGGTGAGGCGGATGTCCTTGCCGTCGACGGCGGGCGTCAGTTCGTCCACGCCGACGGGGATGCGCAAGCCGTCGGCGCCGATTTCGAAGAGCCGCTTGCCGGGAGTTCCCTTGAGGACCTCATCCTGGGTCTGCTCCAAGCCCGCCTGCCCGGTTGTTCCGTCCTGCAGGAAACCGACGATCCCGCCGGCGACAGAGCCGTTCGGGTAAACGCGCTTGCTGGTGCCTACGGTGACTATGCCCGGGATCTGCAGCTGGGAGATCCGGTCCTCCATATCGGGCTTGAGGTCCTTCGCCACGATGTAATAGGGCTTCTCCCCCGTCAAGGCCTCCTTGACGTCCGCGGGGTCCTGCCCCAGCACGGCGGCCAGTTCCTCGATGCCCTTGTCCCTGGAAACGGTGACGAGCTCTTCCTTGTCGCCCACCGTGTCCAGTCGCTTGAACGACTCCGTCTTGGTGTTGACGCGCTGGTCCACCACTACGTTGTAGCGGATGACGCTGTTGGCGAGGACAGTTCCGTTGGCGTCCAGGATGCTGCCGCGTTCGGCGGGGAGCTCGATCGGCGTCAGGCGGTTGTTCAACGCGGCCTCAGCCATTCCGCCGATGTCCAGTCCCTGGACCATGAACAGCTTGCCACCGACCACCAGCAGCAGCACCAGCATCATACCCAAGCCGAGGCGGAGCCTCCTGGTGGCGTTCGGCACTTTTGCGGTTGTTTTCTTGCCGGTGCTCTGCGCCACGGTGAGTCCTTGCTGCTTGCCTACTGGTGGTCAGTCCTGTCAGTTACTGCCCGGCGTCTTCTGCTTTGGTGCCGGAACGGATCCGCCGTGGAGATCGGCCGCGGGCTTCGCGGCGGCCGGCGGCTTCGCGGCAGCGGCAGCCTGGGCAGCTGCTGCCGCCGGCGCCGGAGCGGCCTCCTGCGCCGGCTTGCGGACGGCCAGTGGCTCCTTGGTAGTGGCGGGAGGAACCACCGTCAGCTGCCCGGCGACTGCCGGTGCTGCAATGATGGCTCCTGGCTTGTCACCCTTGACTGCCGGTTTGGGTGTGCCGCTGACGACCAGTGTGGAGAGGTCGATCTGCCCCTTGCCGGTGGAAGCCACCATGCCCAGTTCCGAGGCCCGGGCGGCCAGGTTCTGGGGAGCGTCGAAGTTCTGGACCTGCTGTGTCAGGTCCTGGTTCTGCTTCGTCAGTGTGGACTGGTTGCTCCTGAGCTGCACCAGCTGGTACTGCGCTGTGGAAACGGAGATGTTCAGGACCAGGACCGCCATGAGAGCGACCGCCAGCAGTGCGAAGCAGAGCACAACAAAAGGAGCCCTGCGCTTGCGCGGGGTCGAACGGACCACGGACAGCGGGGTCCGCAGCTTCCGCTCGGATCCGCCGGAAGGCTTAAGGCCTGTGAGGGCTCGGGCCGCCGTGCCGGACACGACTGGGAAGTTCTTGGCAGCGGCGGTGCTCATGCGGCCCTCCTGGCTCTGATTCGTTCAACTGCGCGCAACCGGGCGGACGCTGCGCGTGGGTTTTCGGCGATTTCATCGGCGGTGGGAACCTCGGTGCCCTTAGTCAGGGTTTTGAGTTCGGGCTTGTGTTCTTCCAGTTCCACCGGGAAGCCCAGCGGCGCGGAGGACTTGGATCCGGTCTGGAAGACTTTCTTGACGATTTTGTCCTCCAGCGAGTGGTAGGACATGACCACGACGCGGCCCCCCATCGCGAGGGCGTCCACAGCGGCAGGCACCGCACGTTCCAGGACGTCGAGTTCCTCGTTGACTTCGATCCGCAGGGCCTGGAAGGTCCGTTTGGCCGGGTGGCCTCCGGTCTTCGCCGCCCCTGCCGGAACCACCGCGCGGATGGTGTCGACCAGTTCACCCGTGGTGGTGAACGGCTTGACTGCGCGCGCAGCCACGATGCGGTTAGCGATCCTGCCGGCGAACTTTTCCTCACCCCACTTGCGGATGATCCGGACCAGGTCCTCTTCGCTGTAGTTGTTCACGACGTCCGCGGCCGTCTGGCCCCGGCTCGTGTCCATGCGCATATCCAGGGGCGCATCAAAAGAATAGGCAAAACCGCGTTCGCGCTCATCCAGCTGCAGGGAAGATACGCCCAGGTCCATCAGGACGCCGTGGACTTCCTCGACGCCAAGGTCCCGGAGGACGTCCGGGATTTCGTCGTAGACGGCGTGGACCAGGTCAGAGCGGTTTTCGAAGGGCTTCAGACGCTCGCCGGCCAGGGCCAGGGCTTCTTCGTCGCGGTCGATTCCGATGAGGTGAAGGTCCGGAAACCGCTGGAGCAGGGCTTCGGAGTGACCGCCCATTCCCAGGGTTGCGTCGATGACCACCGGCGTCTCGCCCCGGCTGCGGGCCGCCTCGATGCCAGGGGCCAACAAATTGATGCACCGGTCCTTGAGGACCGGTACATGGCGTTCGGACGTGGGTTTTGGCTGGTTGGGATCGCTCATACCTTCGTCCTTTCGTGCCTCTGTTTGCCTTGCTGGGCCTGGCTGGTCCTCGGTGCGGTTCTTAAGCCAGATCCCCATCCGCGCCTATCCCAACGTCCGCCTGGCTCCGGGGAAGTGAGCCAGGAAAACGTTCGGATGGGCGGCTGGAGATCTCGTTCAAGAAACGCTGCCGTCGTCGCTTCCGGGCCTCAGAAGATTCCCGGGATGGCGTCGTCGGTTTCAGAGAAGGAGGTTTCCTTTTCTGCCAGGTACTCGTTCCAGGCCTGGGCATCCCAGATCTCCGCCCGGGAGCCTGCGCCGATAACGGCGAGCTCCCTGCCAAGACCTGCGTATGCCCGGAGTGCGGGAGGAATAGTCACGCGCCCCTGCTTGTCAGGTACCTCGTCCGAGGCTCCAGAGAGGAAAACCCGGATGTAGTCACGAGTCTGCTTGGAGGAGATGGGCGCCTCCCGCATTTGCTCGTGAATCCGCTCGAATTCCCGCTCACTGAAGACGTAGATGCAGCGTTCCTGGCCCCTTGTGAGAACCAGTCCGCTGGCAAGTTCCTCACGGAACTTCGCTGGGAGGATGATCCGCCCCTTTTCGTCCAGACGCGGTGAGTGAGTGCCAAGAAACATGGCCACCCGCCTGTCTGTCGTCAGGAGCTGCACGTCCCCTGTGCTGCCACTACCCTCTTACCTGCTCCACTTTACTCCACATCGCTCCACAGTCAACGCGACACGGAAGATTCGTCCCGGGTTTGGACAAATCCCGCCCCGGAAATCCGGGGTTCTGGGCGGGTGGTGGAAAGTGGTGGGATATCGGCGCCTGGAGGGGCGCGAAGAACAGCACGACGGCGGACGGCACGGACCGGACGGCGTCGCGTCCGCGAGCGCCGGCCGTTAAAAGCAAAAGACCCGCCGCGGCGGGTCTTTCTGCAGGTCTGCCAGGGGCAGGTGGTGCGAAGTGGAGCGTTAGCTGAACACTGTCACGGTCGGGTTATTGCTGCTCACCCCGGCGCCGTTCATCCCAGCGTTCTTCAAGGCCGCTCATGAACGAACTGCGCCCCTTGCCGGTTTTCTTGCCACCGGTTGATTTCGCTTTGCCGGCGGCGGAGCTGCGCATCGTTGCGAAATAGACTCCGGCTCCCATCACGATAAATCCGAGGACACCAACAAAAATGCTCTGAAGTGATACGCCCACCAGCAGGAGGAGGACACCGGCCAGTGTGGCCAGCACGCCGATCACGATGTGGCGCGTGGACCAGTTGCGGCCCGGATCCGATCCCATTGAATTGGCAAACTTCGGATCGTCCTCGTGCAGCTGCTTCTCCAGCTGCTCGAGCAGCTTCTGTTCGTGCTCCGAGAGCGGCATCACGACCTCCTTAAGTCGGCCAACGTCCGGACCTGCCCTGGTCCTGTGTTGTCAATCCACTAACGTCCGGCATGCGCGGGAGGTTCCCGGCCACCGTATAACGAAAGGCCGGATTCCACGCATTCGGACGGCGGACCTGTTCAGCAGGGTGTTCGGTAAGTCCAGACGTTCGAAATCTATGTATATCTAAGGATAGTTTGTTGCGCCCTGTTCTGAAAGACACTCCGGCGCGGCGGAACGGTCACTCTCCGGGCGTGTGCGGGTCCATCAGGCGCGCCGGGAGCACCGATTTCGAGCCGAACTTGGCCGCCACCTTGTCCAGTGCTTGTTCCGCGGCCCGCCAGTTGTCGTCGCGGCGGTCAAAGCTCAGCTGGAGCGAAGTCTGGGCAGCTTCCTCAAGCTGTTCGGCCCGGACGCCGACGAGCCGGACCGTCATGGCCCGCGGACCGAGCGATTCCAGGAGCTGAACGGCCACGGCGTAGATCAGCTGTGCACTGTCGACCGGGGCGTGCACCGTGCGGCTGCGCGTGATGGTGGAGAAATCGGTGTAGCGGAGCTTGAGGGAAATGGTCCTCGCCACCATCCCCGTGCTTCGGAGCCGCTCGGCGGTCCGGTGGGACAGGCGCAGCAGTTCACGGTGCAGGAGGGCGTCGTCGGCTGTATCAACGGCGAACGTTTCCTCGGCGCCGATACTCTTCTCGAGGCGGACGGGGGTTACGGCACGGGGATCAATCCCCCACGACAGCCTGTAGACGTGCTCCCCTGACGCCCCCAGCAGCTTCTTCAGTACCGACGGCGGCGTCGCGGCGACATCGGCCACGCTCCGGATTCCCATGCGGGCCAGCACCTCGCCCGTCTTCGCCCCCACGCCCCACAGCGCGTTGACGGGAAGGCTGTGGAGGTAGGCGACGGTCTCATCCGGCCCGATCAGCAGGAGCCCGTCCGGCTTACAGCGGGTGGATGCGATCTTGGCGACAAATTTGCTGGCCGCAATGCCCACGGAGGCCGTGATGCCGAGTTCCTCGTGCACGCGCCGGCGGATGATCCCGCCGATCTCGCGCGGACTGCCCAGCCGCCGGATTGCTCCGCCGACGTCGAGGAAGGCCTCGTCGACGCTCAGCGGCTCCACCAGCTCCGTAATCGACCCGAAGATGGCCATGAGCTGGGCGGAAACCTCGTAGTAGAGCTTGTGCCGGGGTTCGATAATGACGGCCGAGGGGCACATGCGCGCCGCTATTGCCATGGGCATCGCGGACTTGACCCCGAATTTCCGGGCCTCATAGGACGCGGACAGCACCACCGAACGCTCCGCCGGGTAACCCACAATCACCGGTTTGCCGCGAAGTTCGGGCCGGGTCCGAAGCTCCACGGAGACGAAAAAGGCGTCCATGTCCACATGCATGATGCTGCTTCGCCGGAGCTCCCGGAGGGTCGCTTCGAGCTGCTGTTTATCCTGTTCCGACCCCACGTCTTCAATCCTATGCCGTGGTACTGACTAAACTGGAGGCTGCATCCGGCGTCAACACCAGGAGGAATGTCCCTGTGAAGGTAATTGGAAAGCTCAAGCCTGCGGGCTGCGCCGTGATCGTGGCCGGCGCGGTGCTGGCCCTGGCGGCGTGCACCCCGGCCAATCCCGGCGCCACAGCCACCGGGACTGCCAGCGCTTCAGCTTCCGTCACCGGACAGGCATCCGCCACCGCCCCCGCGAGCCCCACCGCCTCCCCTGGAACCACCGCCGCCGTCGGCGCATTGGTGGCCGGCTTCCCCGAGAAGCTGCTGCCCGTGATGCCGGGGGCAAAGGTGGTGTCCAGCAGCTTCGACAAGACCTCCACTCCGGCAACAGCGGCATTGGTGGGAAACATCACCTCCCCGGCTGCCGCCGTCGTAGCGTTCTACACCAAAGAGCTTGAGGCCCAAGGCTTCAAAGCAGTGCCCGGCGAGAACGTGGGCGCGGTCGCGTCCAAGGACTTCCTCCGCGGTGACAACGAAACCGTGAACATCGCAGTGGTGGAAACCGGCGGGGTCTCCACGTTCACCATCGGCGCCAACGTCGCAGCTGAGTCCGCGAAGTGACGGTCGCGGAGCAGCTGCGCCTGGAGCAGACGGCCTACGTAGCCGCTGTCGCGGGCAAGCTCAATGACTTCCTGGCGACCCGCCAGTCCGTGATGTCCGCCATTTCCCAGGACATCGACCCGCTGATGGGGTCCATCTCCAACCTGGTCACCGGCGGCAAGCGGCTGCGTGCGCTGATGTGCTACTGGGGGTGGCGCGGCGCAGGCGGGGATGCTGCTGCCAATGAGGTGATCACTGCCGGATCGGCACTGGAGCTCTTCCAGGCGGCGGCATTGATTCACGATGACATCATCGACCGGTCCGATACGCGGCGCGGCGGACCCAGCGTCCACCGGCGCTTCAGCCAGCTGCATGAAGACCAGGGCTGGGCCCTGGACAGTGAGCGGTTCGGCCATGCCGCAGCCATCCTGACCGGCGACCTCTGCCTGTCGTTCAGTGAAGAAACGTTCACGGACATCGGCCAGGCGGCAGCATCAGGGAGCCAGGCACGGCTGATCTTCAACCTGATGAGGGCCGAGGTGATGGCCGGGCAGTACCTGGACATCCTGGAAGAAGTCGCCGGTCCCATGCGCGACCGGGCCGGAGCGGTCAGCCGGGCCCAGTCGATCATCCGGTTCAAGTCGGCGAAGTATTCCACGGAGCACCCGCTCGCCCTCGGAGGTGCCCTGGCCGGGGCGTCCGATGAACTCCTCCGCGGCTACTCAGCGTTCGCGCTGCCGCTGGGCGAAGCGTTCCAACTCCGGGACGACGTGCTGGGAGTGTTCGGCGATCCCGTGACCACCGGAAAGCCGGCGGGCGATGACCTCAGGGAGGGGAAGAGGACGGTCCTGGTGGCCTTCGCCCTCGACCAGGCGTCCCCGGAGGAGTCCCGCTTCCTCGACGCAAAGCTCGGAAGCCCGGACCTGTCCGACGATGATGTGGAGGAAATCCGCCGCATCATCGTGGACTGCGGTGCGCTCCAGGCCACCGAAGTCCTGATTGAGGAATTCGGCCGCGCCGCCTTCAGCGAACTGGACATGCTTCCACTGGAAGACCTTCCCAAGACGGCCCTGCGGAAACTCGCCGAGGCCACCGTCAGCCGCGCCTCCTGATTTCGGGGGGCGCGGCCACCGCGCGTGGAATAACCGCGCGGTACTGCCGGGCGGGGATTACCAGGCGAGGGATTGTGCCCTGCGGCGGATTTCCGTCTTCCGGCCTTCACGCAGGGCGTCAATCGGACGGCCACGCAGTGATTCATCCGGGGTGAAAAGCCACGTCACAAGTTCCTCGTCGGAATAGCCTGCATCCGACAGGACCACAATGGTCCCCTTAAGGCTCTCGACCGGATGGCCGTCCTGCATAAAGTCCGCCGGCACCGACCTGATGCGGCGTTCACCGACCCTCAATGCCACCAGTGCTTTTTCGTCCAGCAAACCGTGGACCTTAGTAATGGAGACGTTCATCATTTCTGCAACGTCGGGCAGGGGCAGCCATTCGCCTACAAGGCTTTCTACAGTACTCACGGATCAAGATTGCCACGCGGTGCACTGTTGCGCCTAGTCAGCACAATGAGGCGGGCGGAAGGCGTAAATCGACACTCCGAAAAAAGGCATATAAGAGATGCCATACATTTCTTGTGCTAATCAGCAATTCGTGAGAGATTCACATAGATCACATTTGCATCAACGCTAACTTTAGTAACACTAGTACCATTCGTAACAACGGCCTGACCGACAGCATTCGCCGCTGAGAAGAGGATCACTCCCATGACGACGCCCCGATCGCCAAAGCAGCACCCCAGGCCGAGCCTGCCTATGATTGCGGCGACCACGGCCGCCCTTCCGGCCGTCGTCCTGTCCTCTCTCGCCATCGCCCAGCCGGCGGCGGCGGAAGCCCGTCCGCGGGTTGTTCCTGCCACCTTGGCAGCCGCGATGCAGGCCCAGGAAGCCGCCCTCAAGGCGGGCGTCATTCCGGCCGCCTCGGTCTCCACCTCAATCCCGGCCTCCCTCCGGCCCGCCCAGCCGTCCGCTCCGGCTGAGTACACCATTGCCCGCGGTGACACCATCAGCGGCATTGCGGGCCGCTACGGCCTCGACACCAATGCCATCCTGAAGCTGAACAACCTGCAGCCCAACACCATCATTTACCCGGGCCAGAAGATCAAACTGACCGGGTCCGCCCCGGCACCTTCCGCTCCGGCGGCGAAGCCCGAGGCCCCTGCACCCGCCACGTCCGGCGGAAGTGTCTACACCGTAAAGTCCGGTGACACCCTGGGGGCCATCGCCGCGCGCCACGGAGTGAAGCTGTCAGAGGTGCTGAGCTGGAACGGCCTCAACATGAATTCCATCATTTACCCGGGCCAGAAGATCAAGATCGGCGGCGGCCAGTCCTCCGCCCCGGCACCTGCCCCGGCCCCCGCGGCCACCCCGGCTCCTGCTCCGGCCCCCGCCCCCAGTTCGGGCTCCTACACGGTGAAGTCCGGGGACACGTTGTCCGCCATCGCCGCAAAGCACGGCGTCAAGCTCTCAGACATCCTGTCGGCGAACAAACTCACCCTGTCCAGCGTTATCTACCCCGGCAACAAGCTGGTCATCCCCGGCGCTTCGATCCAGCCGGCTGCCAGCGTCACTCCCCTGGTGCCGAGCTCCTTCCTTGGTTTCACCTACCCCGCTGCAGTGGTCTCTTCCGCCAACCAGAACAAGGCCCTGCTCAACGCTTCTCCCGTACCCACTCGGGAACAGATGAAGTCGATCGTCGCCGATACGGCACGTCGGATGGGCGTGGACCCCTCGCTGGCCCTTGCCTTCGCCTACCAGGAGTCCGGCTTCGACCAGCGCGCAGTCTCGCCGGCCAACGCCATCGGCACGATGCAGGTCATCCCGACGTCGGGCGAATGGGCCTCCGACCTGGTGGGCCGCAAACTGAACCTGCTCGATCCCTATGACAATGCAACCGCAGGCGTAGCCATCATTCGCCAGCTGATCCGCACGAGCAAGGACCTGGACCACGCCATCGCCGGCTACTACCAGGGCCAGTATTCCGTCAGCAAGAACGGCATGTTCGACGACACCAAGGCCTACGTGGCAGCCATCAAGGCGCACCAGAAGAACTTCGGCTAGAACCATAACGGCACCGCAAAGGCGGGTGCCGGGAGGGTAACGATACGGGTCCGGATTGCATGTCGATTCGGGCCCGTTTCCGTGTAGCACTTAGGATCGTAAGGTGCAGGAAAAAGTGTCGGACTCCCTCGTTGGAACCCTGGTGGACAACCGCTACCGGGTTCAGTCCAGGCTGGCGCGCGGCGGAATGTCCACTGTCTACCTGGCCACGGACCAGCGTCTTGAGCGCGACGTCGCACTCAAGGTCCTCCATCCGCACCTCGTCAACGACGGAAACTTCCTGGACAGGCTGGGCCGGGAGGCAAAGGCCGCGGCCAAGCTGTCCCACGCCCATGTGGTGGGCGTCCTGGACCAGGGCAGCGACGGTCACACGGCCTACCTGGTCATGGAGTACATCAAAGGCCACACCCTCCGGGACGTCATCAAGGAGAAGGGTGCGCTGTCTCCGCGGCTGGCCCTGGCGCTGATCGACCCCGTAGTGGAAGGCCTCGGAGCGGCGCATTCCGCCGGGCTGATCCACCGCGACATCAAACCCGAAAATGTCCTGATCGCCGACGACGGCCGAATCAAGGTGGGCGACTTCGGGCTGGCCCGTGCCGTCACCACCTCGACGAGCACCGGGGCACTGATCGGCACCGTGGCCTACCTGTCCCCCGAGCTCGTGCTCGGCAGGCAGGCCGACGCCCGCAGCGACATCTACTCGGTGGGCATCATGCTGTACGAAATGATCACCGGGACGCAGCCGTTCGACGGCGAAGTCCCCATCCAGGTGGCCTACCAGCACGTAAACTCCTCCGTCCAGGCCCCCTCGGCGGTTGTGCCGGGGCTGGCTGCCGAGGTGGACGAGCTGGTGCAGTGGTGCACGGCGCGTGACCCTGAACAGCGTCCGGTGGACGGCAATGCGCTGCTGTCCGAACTCAGGCACATCCGCACCAACCTGACCGACGCGGAACTGGATCTCCAGCCCCCGGCGGCTATCGCCGCCGTCGCCCATTCTCCGGCCGGGCTGCGCCCTCCCGCCCACCCGCCCTCAGGTCGACCCGCCGCGGCCCGGCCCCCTGAGCGCCAGGACCACACGGAGGTCCTGTCCGCCGGCCAGCATCCGACGGAAATCATCACCCGCCAAAGCAATCCCACCACGGTGCTGTCTGCTTCCCCCGGGCGGACGGGCCAGTTTGGCGCCCTGGCGGCCCCGCCGGAAACGGAATCCGACTTCGCGGATGCCGGCGACGACGGGCCGGACGACGCGGTTCCATTGAGTAAGCGGGCGCAGCGCAAGCAGGACCGCGACGCCGCCAAGGCACAGTCGAAGGCGGCGTCAACGCCGGTCCGGCCCCTTCGCGAAGGTAGTCCCCGCCGTCGCGGCATCCTGTGGATCATCATCCTTGTCATCGCCGCGTTGCTCGCAACGGGCGCCGGCTGGTTCTTCGGCATGGGACCCGGCTCCCCCGGCACCATTCCGCGGGTAGCCAACAAGACGGTGGCCGAGGCCCAGCAGCTGCTTGGCACTGCCGGGTTCCAGTCCACCACAAAGGATGTTTTCGACGACGATATCCGGGCCGGGCTCGTCGTCGGCACCGAACCTGAGGCAGGGCGGGAAATCCGCAAGTTCCAGTTGGTGTCGCTTTTCGTGTCCAAGGGCCCCCAACTTTTTCCGCTTCCCGGACTGACAGGCAAGTCATTGGACGAGGCCAAGACCCAGCTCAACGGGGCAGAGATGGCCTTGGGCAAAGTCACGGAGACCTACAGCGAAACCGGTCCGGCGGGAACCGTCCTCGCCCAGGACCCGGCGGCGGGCACCCCCGCCCGACGCGGCACGCCCGTCAGCCTCACTGTCTCGAAGGGGCCGGAGCCCATTCCCGTCCCGGATGTGCGCGGCCAGGAACAGGGCGCAGCAGTCAAGGCGCTTGAGGCGGCCGGACTGAAGGCAGTGATCTCCCCCGAAACGGTCAACGACAAGAAGGTCCCCAAGGGCGCCGTCGTGGCCCAGGACCCGTCCTCCGGCACCCTGACCCGGGGCGATACCGTCACCCTGACGGTCTCCAAGGGACCCAAACTCGTGGATGTGCCCAGCTACATCGGCAAGCAGGCCAATGATGCCCGCAAGGCGCTGGAGAAGCTCGGCTTCGAGGTACGGGTAAACAACATCCTGGGCGGCTTCTTCGGAACGGTGCGCGACCAGGATCCGGTGGACACCCAGGTGCCCGAAGGGTCACTCATCACCCTCACCGTCGTCTGACCTGGACCCACTAAAAAAGCTCCGCCCGGCTGGTTCCAGCCGGGCGGAGCTTTGTGATTAGTCAGCGCAGTCAATCAGCGCGTCCGAGTCGGATCAGGGGCGCTTGGACAGGGCTCCTGCGACGAGGAAGGCCATCTCCAGGGACTGCATGTGGTTCAGGCGCGGGTCGCAGACCGATTCGTAGCGGTCCAGGAAGGCTTCCTGGTCGATCGGGTCGGCACCGCCGAGGCACTCCGCGACGTCGTCCCCGGTCATCTCAACGTGCAGGCCGCCGGGAATGGTGCCCAGCGAGTGGTGGACTTCGAAGAAGCCGCGGACTTCGTCGATGACGTCGTCGAAGTTCCTGGTCTTGTAGCCGTTGGGCGAGGTGACAGTGTTCCCGTGCATGGGATCGGTGACCCAGAGAACCTGGGCGCCGGAGGCCGTGACCTTCTCGACGATGGCGGGGAGCTTCTCGCGGATGTTGCCCGCGCCCATCCGGGTGATGAAGGTCAGCCGTCCGGGTTCGCGGTCCGGATCGAGCTTGTCGATGAGCCGCAGGGCGTCGTCGCCGGAGGTCTTGGGGCCCAGCTTGACGCCGATCGGGTTGCGGACGCGGGACAGGAAGTCGACGTGGGCGTGATCCAGTTCGCGGGTGCGTTCGCCGATCCAGAGGAAATGGGCCGAGGTGTCGTACGGAAGTCCGGTGCGGGAATCGATGCGGGTCAGTGCGCGCTCGTAGTCGAGCAGCAGCGCCTCGTGGCTCGCGAAGAATTCGACCCTTTTCAGGGCTTCGAAGTCCGCGCCGCAGGACGCCATGAACTTGATGGCCCGGTCGATGTCGCGTGCCAGCGACTCGTAGCGGGCGTGGGCCGGGTTCTCGGTGAAGCCCTTGTTCCAGTGGTGAACCAGGCGCAGGTCAGCGAAGCCGCCCTGCGTGAACGCCCGGATGAGGTTCAGCGTGGAGGCCGACGTGTGGTACGCCTTGAGCATCCGGCCGGCGTCGTGGGCCCGGGATTCCGGCGTGAAATCGTAGCCGTTGACAATGTCGCCCCGGTACGCCGGGAGGGTGACGCCGTCGCGCGTTTCATCGTTGGAGGAACGCGGCTTGGCGAACTGTCCGGCCATCCGGCCCATTTTGATGACGGGCATGGCCGCGCCGTAGGTGAGGACGACGGCCATCTGCAGGATGGTTTTGACCCGTGCGCTGATCTTGTCCGCCGTGGCGGCCTCGAAGGTTTCGGCGCAGTCCCCGCCCTGGAGCAGGAACGCCTTGCCCTGCGCGGCAGCGGCCAGCCGTTCGCGGAGGATGTCCACCTCGCCGGCGAAGACGAGCGGCGGAAGGACGGAAAGTTCCTTCACGGACGTGTCAAAGACCTCTTTGTTTTGCCAGCTGGGCTGCTGGGAAACCGGCAGGTCCCGCCAGTGGTCCAGTCCCGGATAGTTGGCGGCGCCGCTCTGGGCGGTACTGGTCAGCAGGGAGGCAGGTTTTGCGGATAGCTCAGTCACACTACAAGACTAGTTCCCGGATCGGCGTTTACGCACCGCAACCGTCATTCGCCCCAAACCATCGTCACAGAACCGGCGTCACGCTTTGTCGGGTTCCGCGGGGCCGGCGCCCCCTCCGGATCCGTCCGAGCCGCCGGATACGTCCGGGCCGCCGGCGCTGCCTGAGCCGTCAGCGGGTGTGCCCGCCAGCCGCAGTTTGACGACTGCCGCATATTCGTCCACATACTCCTGCCCCGAGAGGCGCATGAGTTCGTACATGATTTCGTCGGTCACGGAACGCTGGATCAGCCGGTCTTCCTCCATGCCGTAGTAGCGGCTGAAGTCCAGCGGTTCGCCGAAGATCATGCCGATGCGCCGGATGTTCGGCATCCGCTTACCGATCGGCTGGACTTTGTCCGTGCCGATCATGGCGACGGGAATCACCGGAACCCGGGCCTGCAGGGCAAGTTTTGCCACACCCACCTTGCCGCGGTACAGGCGAGAATCGGGGCTGCGGGTTCCTTCCGGATAAATTCCCAGCAGCGAACCGTGCGAGAGGACGTCCATTCCGGCGTTCAGCGAAGCGGCCGAGGCCGCGCCGCCCGACCGGTCCATGGGCAGCTGGTTGGTCAGCCGGAAGAAGAGTGCAGTCAGCCGGCCCTTGAGGCCCGTGCCGGTGAAGTATTCCGACTTCGCCAGGAAGACCACGGGACGCGGAACCATCAGCGGCATAAAGATGGAGTCGGAAAACGACAAATGGTTGGACGCCAGGATGGCTGCGCCTTCGGCCGGGACGTTGTCCAGCCCTTTGACCCAGGGCCGGAACAGGAGCTTTAGCACCGGTCCCAGGACGAACGTCTTCATGAACCAATAAAACACGTGGTGTACCTCTCCGGAAGGCGTCTGGCCGCCCCTTCGTCGGGCCCGGCCAGGACTTCAATGCAACCCTACTCTAGTGAGATTTGTGGTGAATGGTGACACGATGGGCACATGAGAGAAAGCAGCAAACCGACTGTGCCTGCCGCTTTCAGCTACCCCGGCCACGGAAGCAATGCCCGGATCGGCGTCGCCATTTGCCACGGCTTCACGGGAAGTCCCCTCAGCGTCATGCCGTGGGCCCTGCACCTGGCGGAGCAGGGGTTCGCCGTTTCCGTCCCGCTCCTGCCCGGGCACGGGACTGACTGGCGCGAGCTGGCCCGCTCGGGCTGGCGGGACTGGGCCGGTGCCTTCGAAGCCGCCTATCTTGAGCTCGCCGGCCGGACTGACACCTGCTACGTCGCCGGGCTGTCCATGGGCGGCGCAGTCGCCCTGCGCACGGCGTCCCGCCATCGCGTTGCCGGTGTGGCCGTGGTCAATCCCGGGCTCAGCTTCTACGACCGAAGAGTCCGTATTATCGGCATCCTGAAGTACTTCCAACAGACCACGCTGCCGATTGTGGAAGCCAACCCCACCGCGGCCACCACTGAGGACGGCGACTATTCGCAGACGCCACTGGCCGCCGTCCACCAGCTGAAGAAGCTGTTTGCCGCCGCCCGCCGTGGACTGCCCCGCGTCACGGCGCCGGTTTTGGTTTTCAAATCGGACACCGACGACGTTGTGCCGCCGTCGTCCCTTGAGCTGATCAGGCGGCGGCTGGGGTCGGCCTCGCTTCGCGTGGTGCCGCTGCCCAACAGCGGCCACGTGGCCACCCTGGACAACGATGCCCCCGTGATCTTCCGGAATTCGTCCGCCTTCTTCCATGAGCACGCGCAGCACCACGTACCCTCGGAGACATCATGAGCATCGCCGCCGACCACAGCCCCCTGAGTTCCCCCTTTACCGGAGACGGCCCGTCGATCGGCGTTGCCGTGTCCCACGGCTTCACCGGAAGCCCGCACGGTGTGCGGGCCTGGGCCCAGTCACTGGCGGACGCCGGCTTTGCGGTGCGGATGCCGCTGCTGCCGGGGCACGGGACCAGCTGGCAGGAACTTGCCAGGACCCGCTGGCAGCAGTGGTATTCCGCCTACGACGCGGCGTACCTGGAGCTTGAGGCCGAATGCGACCATGTGTTCACGGCCGGCCTGTCCATGGGCGGGGCACTCGCCCTGAGGGTGGCAGCGCAGCGTCCGGTGGCGGGTGCCATCGTGGTCAATCCGGGCCTGGTCATTGATGATCCCCGGGCGCCGCTGGCCGGTGTCCTGAAGCTGGTCCTGAAAAGCACTCCAGCCATCGCGAACGACATCCTCAAGCCGAACACGGACGAGGGCGCCTACCCGCGGACACCCGTGGCGGCGGCGCACGAACTGAACAAACTGTTCAGGGACACGCGGCGGCTGCTGCCGCGGATCACTGCACCGGTCCGGGTGTTCCGTTCCACGGTGGACCACGTCGTGTCGGATTCGAGCATCGTGGCGCTGCGCCGCGGCCTCACCCATGCCACGCTCCAGCTGAGCGCCCTGGGCAACAGCTACCACGTGGCCACCCTGGACAACGATGCCGCAGAGATTTTCAGCGGGACCGCGGAATTTATCCGCGCCGTGGTTCCGGGAAACCTGGACCCGTCCCCCGCTAGCCGTGAAGGACATGGCCGATGACCCGATCCGACTCCAATTCCTCAGACCAGAGCGCGAACCAGGACGACGCCGTATGGCTCGACCTGGTGGCCCGGCTCGAGGGCAGCGACACTCCGGCCGCTGACGGCACCGGTGACGCCGTCGAGGGCAGCCAGCCAGCCAAACGGCCCTTCCGCGACTTCGATCCGCTGGGCCTGTCCGGAGCCGCGCCGACGGAGCCCTCTGCGTCTGAACGCCAGGCCGCCGTCCGCGAGCCGCAGCTGGGGGCGGACCACGGAAGCACAGCTGAGACGGAGGCAACCGGTGGGCCGCGGGATTACGACGCCGATGACGATGAACCGTTCGTACCTGAGGAACCGCCGAGCCTGGCCGGCACGGATCCCCTGACCATGCTCGCCTGGCTGGGTGCCGTGGGCGGTCCCGTCGCCCTGGTGCTGGCCGCCATGTTCTGGCGGTCGGCGCCGCTCATGGCCATTTTGGGAATCGTCGCCGCATTCGTCGTCTCCGTGATCTACCTGATCATGCAGCTGCCGCAGGAAAAGGACGAGCACGACGACGGCGCGCGGGTTTAGTGCCCCGCGCTTAGCCCGCTGATCGCCCGGTTAGCCGTGCATCCGGCTGCTGACCCGTGACAGGTCCGCGGCGCCGATCAGCCCGGCGTTGGGGCCCAGGGCGGCCAGGGCGATTTCCGCCGCCGGGCGGAACCCGCGCCCGGTCAGGTTCCGGGCAAAAGCCTTGCGTGCCGGTGCCACCAGCAGCTCGCCGGCATCGCACAGGCCTCCGCCGATCACGAACTTCCCGGGGTCCAGCGCGGCAGCCAGGTTGGCCAGCCCCAGTCCCAGCCACTCCCCGACGTCTTCCAGGAGCTCCCTGGACGTCGGATCGCCCGCCTTGGCCAGTTCCGTCACAATGACGCCGGTGATCCGGTCAACCTGTCCGTCCACGGCTTTGAGGAGTTCCTGCGCGACGGGTGAATTGGCGGCGGCCAGCTCGCGGGCTTCACGGCCCAGGGCGTTTCCGGAGGCATACTGCTCCCAGCAGCCGCGGTTTCCGCATTCGCACCGGTGGCCTCCGGGCATGATGATCTGGTGGCCGAATTCGCCGGCAACGCCGAAGCGTCCGCGTTCCACCCGGCCGTCCATCACCATGGCGCCGCCGATCCCGGTGCCGAGGGTGATGCAGACGAGCCTGTTTTGTCCCTGCCCGGCGCCAAAGCGCCATTCGGCCCAGGCCGCGGCGTCGGCGTCGTTGGTCAGCAGGACCGGCCGTCGCAGCAGGCGCTGGAGGTTGTCCCGCAGCGGTTCGTTGCGCCAGGCGAGGTGGGGGCTGAACAGCACTGTCCCGCCGTCGAGGTCCATCCAGCCGGCGGCGCCGATTCCCACCGACCAGATGCGGTGGCCCTGGCTTAGCTCTTCGACCAGTTCCACAATCACTTGTTCCACTGCCCGGGGGTCGTTCCCGGGCGTCGAGCGCCTGGCCTGGCTGAGTATCCTGCCGTCGGCGTCGACTACGCCTGCAGCGACCTTGGTGCCGCCGATGTCCACACCGATTGCCAGCCCCTTGCGCCCCAGCCGGAGATGCTCGCGAAAGCCCTGGCTTGCGGCCAGCGCGTCCTGCCCGGCGGGCTTCCGGCGCCGCCAGGAGGCAGTCCGTCGGTAGGGTCTGGGCAGGTCGCCGGGTGTTGGTGTGTGCATGGTTCCCCATTCTATTGCCCGGGCCCTGTTTTCCCGCGTGGCCGGGCGCTGCGTGAAGCGGCTCCGGACACGGCTCGCGGCGGGCCGGATTGGCGGGTTTCCGGCCGTTAACCGTAAAGTTACTCGCCAGTAGGTGAAACAGGACACACCTCCGCAACGGGCGTACTAGTGTTAGCAGTACCCCCTGCGGGTCTATGGATAACAAAGGAGCTATCGTGCGCGAATTCAGTGTTCCGCCCTTGGTGAATGTACCCCCCGAAACCAACATCACCGACCTGGTGCTGCGGCAGGCCGCCAAGGCCTCGAACCCGTCCCTGTATTCGCGGCTCGATGCCGCCGGGCAGTGGCAGGACATCACTGCCACCGATTTCGTCGCCGACGTCCGCGTCCTGGCCAAGGGACTCATGGCCAGCGGAGTGGCGGCGGGCGACCGCGTGGGCATCATGTCCCGCACGCGGTACGAGTGGGCCCTGGTGGACTTCGCCATCTGGTTCGCCGGCGGCATCTCGGTTCCCATCTACGAAACGTCGTCACCCAGCCAGGTTGCCTGGAACCTGGGCGACTCGGGTGCCGTGGCCGCGTTCGGCGAATCCGCGCACCATGAGGACATCATCCGGCAGGCCGCCACCTCGGAAGGACTCTCTTCCCTCGCCCACGTCTGGCAGCTCGAGGGCGCCGGGCTGGACGAACTCCGCGCCGCAGGAACCGCCGTCAGCGATGAGGACCTGGAAGCCCGCCGCAGCCTTGCCTCGCTCGCCGACGTCGCAACGATCATCTACACCTCCGGCACCACCGGCAGGCCCAAGGGCTGCGAACTGACACACGGCAACTTCGTGGAGCTGTCCGAAAACGCCCTGGCCACGTCGCTGTCCGGCATCGTCCACGAGCAGGCACGGACCATCATGTTCCTGCCGCTGGCCCATGTGTTCGCCCGGTTCATCTCCGTCCTGGCCGTAGCCGCCGGCGTCACCGTCGCGCACACCCCGGACATCAAGCACCTCCTGCCGGACCTGCAAAGCTACAAGCCCACTTTCATCCTGGCCGTGCCGCGGGTGTTCGAAAAGGTCTACAACTCCGCCCTGACGAAGGCTGAGGACGGCGGCAAGGGCGCCATCTTCCACAAGGCTTCCGACACCGCCATCGCCTACTCGAGGGCACGGCAGGCCGGCTCCATCGGCCTCGGCCTCAAGCTCCGCCACGCACTCTTCGACAAGCTCGTCTACAGCAAACTGCGTGCGGCCATGGGCGGCCAGGTTGCCCACGCCGTCTCCGGCGGCGGCCCGCTGGGCGAACGCCTGGGTCACTTCTTCCAGGGCATCGGCATGCAGATCCTCGAAGGCTACGGCCTGACCGAGACCACCGCGCCCATCACGGTCAACACCCCGTCGCTGATCAGGATCGGCACCGTGGGCGCTCCCCTGCCGGGCAATGCGGTGAAGATCGCCGACGACGGCGAGATCCTCGCCAAGGGCGTCTGCGTGATGCGCGGCTACTACAAGCGCGAGGACCTCGCAGCCGACACGTTCGTGGACGGCTGGTTCCGCACCGGCGACATCGGACAAATGGACGCTGACGGCTTCCTGACCATCACGGGCCGCAAGAAGGAAATCATCGTGACGGCCAGCGGAAAGAACGTCGTCCCCGCCCTGCTGGAGGACCAGATCCGGGCCGATGCCCTGGTCTCCCAGGTGCTCGTGGTGGGCGACAACATGCCGTTCATCGGAGCCCTGGTGACCCTCGACGAGGAAGCCCTGCCGGGATGGCTGCACCGGCACGGGCTGCCGACCACCACGTCCCTTGCCGAGGCGGCGGAACATCCCGTGGTCAAGGCGGCCGTGCAGGACCTCATCACCCGCGCCAACCAGTCGGTATCCCAGGCGGAAGCCATCAAGTCATTCCGGATTGTGCCGTCCGACTTCACCGAGGCATCCGGCCATCTGACGCCTTCGATGAAGGTCAAGCGGGCCCAGGTGATGAAGGACTTCGAGTCGGTCATCGGGGAAATGTACGCTGCACCGAGGCCGGCCCGCGCCGAGCCGTCCGGCCAGCACTAGCCCAAGGCAGCACTAGCCCGGACAACACAAAAGGGGCCTCCCGGCGGGAGGCCCCTTTTGTGTGTGCGTGGGTTACTCGACGACGAGCAGCAGGTCTCCGCCCTGGACCTGTTCCACGGCGCCGACCGCGAGGCGTCCAACGATGCCCGCCACCGGCGTCGTGATGGAAGCTTCCATCTTCATGGCCTCGATCGTGGCAACGGTGTCGCCGGCATTGACGGCGTCGCCCACCTTGACCGTGAGCGTCACCGCTCCGGCGAACGGTGCGGCGACGTGCCCCGGCTGGCTGGCGTCGGCCTTTTCAGCTGCCTTGACATTGCTGACCACGGAACGGTCGCGGACCACCACTGGCCTGGACTGGCCGTTGAGCGTGCACATGACAGTGCGCATGCCCTTCTCGTCCGGCTCCGACACGGCTTCGAGGGAGGCGATCAGGCGGACGCCCTTCTCGAGCTCGATCTCGTGCTCCGCTCCGCGCTGGAGCCCGAAGAGGTAGTCGCGGGTGTCCAGGACGGACAGGTTGCCGTAGGTCTCCACGCTCTTCAGGTAGTCCTTGGTGGGGCCTTCGAAGAGCAGGCGGTTGAGGGTCTGCTGGCGGGTCTTGGAATCACTCTTCAGGGCGGCGCTGTCCTCTGCGCTGAGCTCGGCATCGCGCACCTTGATGCTCCGGCCCTGGAGGGCTTTGGTGCGGAACGGCTCCGGCCAGCCTCCGGGAGGATCACCCAGTTCGCCGGACAGGAACCCGATGACGGAATCGGGGATGTCGTAGCTCTGCGGGTTTTCGTTGAAGTCCGCGGGATCGGCATTGAGGCCGACGAGGTGCAGGGCCAGGTCGCCCACCACCTTCGAGGACGGAGTGACCTTCACAAGGCGGCCCAGGATGCGGTCTGCCGCCGTGTACATGTCCTCGATGGCTTCGAAGCGTTCGCCGAGGCCCAGGGCCATGGCCTGCTGACGCAGGTTGGAGAGCTGGCCGCCCGGAATCTCGTGCTGGTAGACACGGCCGGTGGGACCCGGCAGGCCCGACTCGAACGGAGCGTAGACCCGCCGCACTGCCTCCCAGTAGGGTTCCAGCGAGCTGACCTCGGCCAGGCCCAGGCCGGTATCGCGGGGCGTGTGGGCCAGGGCGGCAACCAGGGCGGATGCCGAGGGCTGGCTGGTGGTTCCGGCCAGTGACGCCGAGGCGACGTCCACCGCATCCACCCCGGCATCCACTGCCGCCAGGAGCGTGGCCAGCTGGCCGCCTGCGGTGTCGTGGGTGTGCAGGTGGACCGGAAGGTCGAAGCGTTCACGCAGAGCCGCCACAAGCTTCGCAGCGGCCGCGGGACGCAACAGCCCTGCCATGTCCTTGATGGCGAGGATGTGGGCGCCGGCGTCGACGATTTTCTGCGCCAGCTCCAGGTAGTAGTCCAGCGTGTACAGCTTTTCGTCGGGGTTGAGCATGTCGCCGGTGTAGCAGAGGGCAACTTCAGCGACGGCGGTGCCGGTGGCGCGGACGGCGCGGATGGCCGGAGCCATCTGGTTGACGTCGTTGAGGGCGTCGAAGATCCGGAAGATGTCGATGCCGGTTGCCGCAGCCTCGTTGACGAATGCCTCGGTGACTTCCTCGGGGTACGGGGTGTAGCCCACGGTGTTGCGGCCCCGGAGCAGCATCTGCAAACAGATGTTGGGCAGTGCCTTGCGCAGCGCGGCAAGCCTGTCCCAGGGGTCCTCGCCGAGGAACCGCAGGGCGACGTCGTACGTGGCACCGCCCCAGGCTTCCACGGACAGCAGTTCGGGAAGCAGCGCGGATACGGCAGGGCCGGCTGCCACCAGGTCGCGGGTGCGGACCCGGGTGGCCAGCAGCGACTGGTGGGCGTCACGGAATGTGGTGTCGGTGACGGCGACGGCGTTCTGATCGCGCAGTGCCTTGGCGAAGGCCTCGGGACCCAGCTCGAGCAGGCGCTGGCGTGAACCCTTGGGGGCGGGGGTGTCCCCCACTGCGGGGAGCTTGGCCGCGGGGTTCGAGTGGACCGTCAGTTCGCCGTTGGGCTTGTTGACGGTGACCTCTGCCAGCCAGGTCAGCAGCTTGGTGCCGCGGTCCGCCGAGACGCGGGCCTTGAGCAGCTCGGGGCGCTGGTCAATGAAGTTGGTGGCAACATCGCCGGCGATGAAGTCCGCGTCGTCCAGGACGGCCTGCAGGAAGGAGATGTTGGTGGAGACGCCGCGGATGCGGAATTCCGCCAGGGCCCGCCGGGCACGGGCGACGGCTGCGGGGTAGTCACGGCCGCGGCAGGTCAGCTTGACCAGCATGGAGTCGAAGTGCGGGCTGATCTCGGCACCCGAGTAGACGGTGCCGCCGTCGAGCCGTACACCGGCGCCACCGGCGGAACGGTAACCGGTGATCTTTCCGACGTCGGGGCGGAAGCCGTTGGCCGGATCCTCGGTGGTGATGCGGCACTGCAGTGCGGCGCCCTTGAGCTGGACGGTTTCCTGCGACAGGCCAAGGTCAGCGAGCGTTTCGCCGGACGCAATGCGCAGCTGCGCCTGGACCAGGTCCACGTCGGTGACTTCCTCGGTGACCGTGTGCTCCACCTGGATGCGCGGGTTCATCTCGATGAACACGTGCTGGCCGGCGCGTTCGCCGACGGTGTCCACGAGGAATTCCACCGTGCCTGCGTTGACGTAGTTGAGCGCCTTGGCGAACTTCACGGCATCCCGGTAGAGCGCCTGGCGGATGCCCTCATCCAGGTTCGGGGCCGGAGCGATTTCCACGACCTTCTGGTGGCGGCGCTGGATGGAGCAGTCGCGCTCGAACAGGTGCATGATGTTGCCCTCGGCATCGGCCAGGATCTGGACCTCGATGTGGCGGGGGCGGAGAACGGCCTGCTCCAGGAACATGGTGGGGTCGCCGAACGCGGCGTCAGCCTCGCGCATGGCAGCCTGCAGCGCTTCCGGGAGAGCCTCACGGGTGTCCACACGGCGCATGCCGCGGCCTCCACCGCCGGCAACGGCCTTGGCGAAAATGGGGAAGCCGATGACGTCTGCGGCGGCGATCAGTTCATCCAGGTCCTTGGAGGGCTGGCTCGACTTGAGGACGGGAACACCGGCGGCGCGTGCGGCTTCGAGGGCAGCCACCTTGTTTCCGGCCAGTTCAAGGACCTCGGCCGGCGGACCAACAAAGGTGATGCCGGCCTCTTTGGCGGCCCGGGCCAGACGCGGGTTTTCCGACAGGAAGCCGTACCCGGGGTAAATGGCGTCGGCGCCGGCCTCCTTGGCCACGCGAACCACTTCGTCCACATCGAGATACGCCCGGACAGGGTGGCCCTCTTCGCCGATCAGGTACGCTTCATCAGCCTTCTGGCGGTGGATGGAGTTACGGTCCTCATTGGGGAACACGGCGACAGTCTTGGCACCCAGCTCGTAGCCGGCACGGAAGGCGCGGATCGCGATTTCGCCGCGGTTAGCCACCAGAATCTTGGAAAACATACTTCTCCTGCATCATCGCGGGTGTATCGGTAAGTGGTCACAGTGTGTAAGACGGGCGCGGGGAAACACAAATCATTGTGTCGACCATCACAGAATTATCCGTCATGCAGGCCGGTTTAGGCAGGCCAATCCGGCAACCGGTGTCCTCAGGCGCGTGGGATGCGCCGCACAGCCGCCCGATGAAACGGGATTCGACACCTCGGCAACATATGATGAGTCGGGGGCGCTTACGCGCGCCCTCCGCTCCGGGGAGCCGGAGCCGGCACTACCCCAACACGGCAACCGGCGTTAGGTATTGGTTTTTCAAGTGCAAGTAGTCAGCATCAGCAGCCTCAAAGGCGGGGTCGGCAAAACTTCCGTCACCACCGGATTGGCATCTGCGGCCCTGGCCGCCGGCATCCCCACCCTTGTGGTGGACCTTGATCCGCACGCGGATGCCAGCACGGCACTGGGCGTCCAGCCGGATGACCAGCTGGACATCGGCAGGATGCTCAAGAGTCCCCGCCGCGCCCGCCTGTCGGAAAACGTCGTCACCAGCAGCTGGGTGGCCCGGGAAAACTATAACGGTGCCCGGCCCGCCGTCCTGGACGTCGCTGTGGGCTCCGCTTATACGGGAATCTACGATCGCCCGGATCTGGGCCGCCGGGACCTGCGCAGGCTTTCGGCAGTCCTCGCCGGCACGGACAAGTACCAGCTGATCCTGGTTGACTGCCCGCCGTCGCTGAACGGGCTGACCCGGATGGCATGGTCCGCCAGCGACAAAGTGGCCCTCGTCGCCGAACCGGGCCTGTTCTCCGTGGCCGGCACGGAGCGCACCATGCGCGCCATCCAGCTGTTCCGCCAGGAGTTCGCCCCGAACCTCTCCCCCGCCGGCATTATTGCGAACCGCGTCCGCTCAGGTTCGTCCGAGCACGCCTTCCGGCTCACGGAGATGCACTCGATGTTCGGTGAACTGTTGCTGACCCCGCACATTCCGGAGCAGGCAAACTGGCAGCAGATCCAGGGTGCGGCGCATTCCGTGCACCACTGGCCGGGGGATTCCGCAAAGAACGCGGCCAGCCTCTTCAACACGCTCCTCGACAACCTCCTGGCCTCCAACGGCGCGGATTCGGCCGCAGCCCTCCGGGAACGCAGCCTCCGCTAGCGGGTCAGCGGCGTCGAAGCACGCACGGCCTGAACACACGGCTGAATGAGAATGGCCGCCTTCCCGAGGGAAGGCGGCCATTCTCTTTGGCTCTGATCGTTAAGGTACGGATCGATACGGTACGGGCTCAGCCGGTCTTCCGGGCTGCCCGGCGCTTGCTGAGCTCGTCATCCGGAAAGGACTGCTCGACGACGTGTTCGCTGGGAAGAGCCGCGAGGCTGCCTTCCACTTCGCGCCACACCCGGCCGACCGCGATCCCGAAGACGCCCTGGCCGCCCTGCACCAGATCTATGACCTCATCCGCGGACGTGCACTCGTAGACGCTCGCGCCGTCGCTCATAAGAGTGATCTGGGCGAGGTCCTCAACGCCGCGTTCCCGCAAATGCTCCACGGCGGAACGGATCTGCTGCAGTGATACTCCGGTGTCCAGCAGCCGCTTGACCACTTTCAGCACCAGGATGTCACGGAAACCGTAGAGCCGCTGCGAGCCGGAACCGGCGGCGCCCCGCACGGCAGGCTCAACGAGGCCCGTGCGTGCCCAGTAGTCGAGCTGGCGGTAGGTGATGCCCGCGGCCTTGCAGGCGGTGGGTCCGCGGTAGCCCGCGTCTTCGTCGAGGACGGGAAGGTCCTCCGTGAAGAGGAGGCCCTGGGCGCCGCTCGCAGGCAGGGCTACGCCAGCCGTTGACGCCTGCTTTAGCTCGCCCGCTTCGCCTTTCGGACTCACGTGGATCCTCCTCGTCGTATGCTCCCCTAGGGAAGTCGCAGCAACAGCGAACACAGATCTGAAATTCATCCGTGTAATTCAGCCGGGGCTGCACATTCCAGTGTGACTTGCGCGGCTGTTGTATGCAATGGGAACTTGATACTTCGACGTTAGGCCCGACGCGCCCCAAGGTCAAAGATGCTGGCCCCATTTCGGGGGCGTGTCGAAAGTTTCATCCTCAACTTTAACCTTAACGTGATCTCAGCCGTCGAAATCTTCCGGCTCCACGTCGTCCAGGAACTCCCGGAAGCGCCGCAGTTCGCGTTCCTCGTCCACGGTGGGACCCGGCTCTGTGTCTTCGCCTTCATCGTGCTCGGTGATCCGGACCCCGGCCTCGTCCATCACCGAATCGGCGCACCAGATACGGCACTTGGCCCGCAGCGCCAGGGCAAGGGCGTCCGAAGCCCTGGAGCTGACGGTGGTGCCGTTTTCAAACTGCAGCTGTCCGTAGAAGATGTTGTCTTCGACGGCGACGATGTTCACGCTGACGATGGAGTGGCCCAGCGTTTCGACGACGTCGATCAGGAGGTCGTGCGTCATGGGCCGCGGCGGGACCACACCCTGCTGGGCCAGGGCGATGGCGCTGGCTTCCGGGGTGCCAATCCAGATGGGCACGTGCCGTTCACCGTGGATTTCCCGCAGGAGCACCAGCGGCTGGTTGGACGGCAGTTCGATCCTCACACCCACGATCTCGACTTCAATCATCAGATATCCATTCGCGATATACGGTCCTGCACCAGGGCGCGGTGCAGCGTCAGGCAGAGATCACTTATTTCCCGGGCCGCTTCGGCGGCACGGGCGTGGGATGCAGCGTCCTTGCGGGAGGTCAGCGGCGCGACGGCCCGCTCCACCAGCCCGAACTCCCGCTCCGCGGCGGCCTGGAAGGGACGCAGGTGGCGAGGTTCGAGGCCGTAGCTTTCCAGCTGGACGCATGCGCGGGCCACCTGCAGGGCGTGTTCATCGAACTTGCCGTTGACGTGGCCGATGAGGCCGAATTCGAGGAGGGAGCGCAGCAGCGGCACGCTGGCTCCGGACTCGGCCCGAAGTTGATCCTCGCTCAGCCTGCGAACCTTGTTCTGGAGTTCGCTGGCGAGCTCGTCCGAGACGATTCGCGGGGAGACCGTGACGCCGGGCGGAAGGTTCTCGGGGCGTTCGCCGCGGTCGATGGCGTCGAGGTAGTCCTTGATGACCTTCAGCGGAAGGTACTGGTCGCGCTGGAGTGCCAGCACGAATCGGAGCCGCTCAACATCCGTGTCCGCATACTGCCGGTAGCCGGCGGGAGTGCGTTGCGGGTTGATCAGGCCTTTTTCCTCCAGGAACCTGATTTTGGACGCAGTCATCCCGGGAAAGTCGTCGCTCAGCTGCGCGAGTACTTCCCCGATGTTCAGGACCTGGGGTCCGCGCCGTTCCGGTTGTGCCAGTGCCACAGGCAGCTACCCCGGGATCAGACGTTGCCTGCTGCGCGGGCAGGGCTGAGGTAGAAAGTGAGACGGAACTTGCCGATCTGGACCTCATTACCGGACTTGAGTTCGACGCTGTCCACGCGGTCGTGATTGACGTAGGTTCCGTTGAGGCTGCCCGTATCAACCACTTCGAAGCTCCGCGCTGTCCGGCGGAATTCGACATGGCGGCGGGATACCGTGACGTCGTCCAGGAAGATGTCCGCATCCGGGTGCCTGCCGGCGGTGGTGACGTCGGAGTCCAGCAGGAACCGCGCACCGGTGTTGGGGCCGCTGTGGGCCACCAGGAGCGCCGAACCGAACGGAAGGGCTTCAACGGCCACCCGCTCTTCCGGAGCGAGCTTGCGCGCGATGGTCGGCTCGTCACGGATTGGCGTGAGGTGGATCGAGGTGGTCTCCGAAGCTTTCACTCCGCCCGTGCCGTAATCATCACCGCTGTGGCTATTTTCGTGACCAACCATGGAGTCCTCCTTTTCCGTTGCAGATGTCCCCCTGCAAACAACGCGTGCCCTCCGGAAAAGCCTGGCAGATCCGGTACTACGGCGTGTCGTCCGGCTGTCAATCCCTCAACAGCCGGACCTCCAAGCCGGTTATCTTTAGCCTACCTGTTGTTCGTACTCCGATGCACTGAGCAGGGACTCCACTGCATCAGCCTCTGCGAGCTTGACCTCAATCAGCCAGCCTTCACCATAGGGATCGCTGTTAATGAGCGCCGAATCGGTGTCCAGGGCTTCGTTCCTGGCGACGACTTCGCCGCTGACCGGGGCGTAGATGTCACTGACGCTCTTGGTGGACTCAACCTCGCCCACGACCTCGTTTGCCGTCACCTTGGTGCCGACTTCAGGCATCTGCGCGTACACAACGTCGCCCAGTGCGTCCTGGGCAAAATCGGTGATGCCTACCCGCACCACGCCGTCGGCGTTGGGGGCGGTCACCCACTCGTGTTCGGCAGTGTAGGACAGGTCTTCGGGAATGTTGCTCATCAGGGGCCTTTCATCGGGTCAACCAGGAATGTTGGTCAATCAGCAATGTCAACGGAGGTCTGCAGAACAAGCCGCCGCTGAAAGTATATGCATACCAACATCCCCCGCAGGGAGTACCGTGTCGGACCCTTGTGGCACAGTAGTGACATGCCAGAACTTCCCGAAGTGGCCGGGCTGAGCGCTTTCCTGGGCGCCCGGCTTCGCGGAGCCGTGCTGACGAAAATCCAGGTGGTGTCGTTTGCAGTCCTCAAGACCGCAGACCCGCCGTATACGGCGATGGAGGGGCGCACCATCTCCGGCGTGCAGCGCCGTGGAAAGTTCATCATCCTGGATGCAGACGGGATCTTCCTTGCGTTCCATCTGGCCAAGGCCGGCTGGCTGCGGTACACGGAATCGCCGTCGAACGCCGTGCTGGCGCGCGGCAAGGGATATATCGCGGCGAGGCTGGAGTTCGTCAGGCCGGACCCCGGCGGCGGCGATACCCATCTCGGCATCGACCTGACCGAGGCAGGCACCAAAAAGAGCCTTGCCCTGTATGTGGTCAGGGATCCGGAAGCGATTCCCGGCATCGCCACCCTGGGCCCCGATCCGCTGGACGCCTCGTTCAGCCTGGACATTTTCGCCGAAATTCTTGCCTCAAGCACCCAGCAGATTAAGGGACTGTTACGGAATCAGGGGGTGATCGCCGGCATCGGCAACGCGTACAGCGACGAAATCCTGCACGCGGCCCGGATCTCCCCCTTCGCCATCGCAAAGTCCCTGGACCCGGAGGCCGTCCGCGTCCTCTACGACTCCATCCACAGCGTTCTGGTCGGGGCCGTCACCGAGGCCGTGGGCAAGCCGCCGAACGAACTGAAGGACGCCAAGCGGAGCACCATGCGCGTCCACGGCCGGACGGGCCAGGAGTGCCCCGTCTGCGGGGACACGGTCCGGGAAGTGTCATTTGCCGACCGGGCGCTGCAGTACTGCGCCACCTGCCAGACCGGCGGCAAGATCCTTGCGGACCGGCGCACGTCACGCTTCCTGAAATAGCGGCCGGCAAAAAACCCGGCGGCAAAAACGAGCCGGGCCTGCACATAGAAAAACCGCCCCGCGTCCGGGATATTTCCCGGATACGGAGCGGTTGTTCATGCTGGTCGGGCTGACAGGATTTGAACCTGCGACCCCTTGACCCCCAGTCAAGTGCGCTACCAAGCTGCGCTACAGCCCGTTAGTTCCGCCGTTCTCCGCCTCGGTTGTCCTCCTGGGTTACCCCGGGATTTTTACCTCAGCAGTCCGGCCGAACCACCTCCAAAAGCTTACACGATTCCGGAGGGTGCAAGTGACACTTTGCGGGTGTCACCGGCGAGGTGTGTCGTAATTAACGCTTCTTGCCGCGCTTTTCACGAACACGCATGTTGACCTCAATGGGCGTTCCCTCGAAACCGAAGGTTTCGCGGAGGCGCCTGGTGATGAACCGGCGGTATCCGGGGTCCAGGAACCCGGTGGTGAACAGCACAAATTTCGGCGGACGGCTGGAGGCCTGGGTGCCGAAGAGGATGCGGGGCTGCTTGCCGCCGCGAACCGGGTGCGGGTGCGCGGCCACCAGTTCTCCGAGGAACGCGTTCAGGCGTCCGGTGGGGATGCGCTTGTCCCAGCTTTCCAGTGCTGTGTCCAGCGCCGGAACCAGCCGGTCCTTGTGCCAGCCGGTCAGCGCGGAAATGTTGACGCGCGGCGCCCAGGCAACGTGCGCCAGGTCCTGCTCGATTTCACGCTCCAGGTAGGTGCGGCGTTCGTCGTCCAGCAGGTCCCATTTGTTGAACGCGAGAACCAGGGCGCGGCCGGATTCGATGGCCAGCTGAAGGATGCGGACATCCTGTTCGCTGAGCACTTCGTCCACCGCAAGGAGCACGACGGCGACCTCCGCCTTTTCGAGTGCGCTCTGCGTGCGCAGTGAGGCGTAGAAGTCTGCGCCCTGTGCCATGTGCTGGCGGCGGCGGATGCCCGCGGTGTCGACGAAGCGCCAGGTGCGGCCGCCGAGTTCGATGAACTCATCGACCGGGTCGCGGGTGGTGCCGGCGGTGTTGTCCACGACAACGCGCTCGGAACCGGCCAGTTTGTTCAGCAGCGAGGACTTGCCCACGTTCGGACGCCCGATCAGGGCGATGCGGCGCGGGCCGCCGGAGCGCTCGAGGCCTTCGATCGTGGAGTACTCGGGCAGGGTGTCCATGACGTGGTCAAGGAGGTCGGCCACGCCGCGGCCGTGCAGCGCCGAGACCGGGTACGGCTCGCCGAAGCCAAGGCCCCAGAGCGTTGCCGAGTCGGCTTCCTGGGCGAAGTCATCCACTTTGTTGGCCACCATGATGACCGGTTTCTTGGACTTCCGGAGCATCTTCACGACTGCTTCGTCCGTGGCGGTGGCGCCCACGGCGGAGTCGACGACGAACAGCACGGCGTCCGCGAGTTCCACGGCCATCTCGGCCTGTTCCGCGACGCGTGCGTGGATGCCGCGTGCATCGTGTTCCCAGCCGCCGGTGTCCACCACCGTGAAGTTCCGGCCGTTCCAGGTGGCCGAGTACATCACACGGTCACGCGTGACACCGGGGGTGTCTTCCACCACGGCTTCGCGGCGGCCGAGGATGCGGTTCACCAGGGTGGACTTGCCCACGTTGGGCCGGCCGATGATCGCGAGGACCGGGTCGAGCTTGACCGGACCGTCGAAGTCCTCGTCGTCGTAGTGGCCGCTCAGGAGGGCGGCGTCATCCTCGTCCAGTTCGTAGTCGTCCAGGCCGGCCCGGAGGGATGCGGCCCGAAGCTCTGCCTCGTCATCGTCCAGGGCAGCAAGATGCTCCGCCACCTGGTCCGTGCCGGTGGGCGTGTATTCGTCTTCGCCGGCGCCAAATTTGCCGGAGGCTTGAGTCGTATCGCTCATTGCACTTTCCTTAGTGGTGATCTGCCGGCGTCCCGGCTACTTCTTCATGACGTTCTTGCGGGGAATCCGCGCCGGGCAAAGGCTGCCCGCTGATTTGTATCGTTTGCTGGACATGCCGTGCCAGGGCAGCGCGGATCTCATTTCCCGCCCTGTCCATTGAAGCACGCCCTGTCTCGCCGGGCCTGCGCCCGATATCCACGGCCTCGCCGAAGCTGACGTGCAGCCGCCGGCCGGGCCGCGGAACGGCGTCGAGGTGTTCGCCGGCGATCCTGGTTCCCAGGATCGCGACGGGGACCACCGTCGCGCTGGAGTTCAGTGCAAGCCAGGCGACCCCGTTGTTGATGCTGGAGGCCTCGCCGCTCCCCCGCGTTCCTTCGGGGAGGATGCCGACGCACCGGCCGGCGTCGAGCGCTTTTTTGCTCAGCTGCAGGGCGGCGCGATCGCCGGAGCGGTCAACCGGCAGCTGGCCGGAGGCCGTGAGGACCCGCCCCAGGAAGCCCTTGAACATTTCCTTCTTGACCAGGATGTGCATGGGGCGCGGTGACGCGCCGAACATCACCGGTCCGTCCAGGAAACTGATGTGGTTCGCTGCGAAGATCACGGGACCTCCGGTTGGAACGTTCTGCCGGCCGTGGACAGTCGTCCGGTAGACGATGTGGTCCAGGAACCAGCCGACCGGCCGGCTCCAGGCCATGGTCCAGGCGCCCGGAAGGTCGCGACGGGCCGCCGGAAGGGTCAGCGGAGTCCGGCCGCCTGCGTCAGTCACGGTTCAACACCTTGTTGACTATTCCCAGGGCCGCGTCGACGGTGCCGTCGAAGTCCAGGTCCGAAGAGTCCAGGGTGACCACCCCGTCCGCCGCGGTGGTGAAGTTGACGACGGTCGAGTCCTTGGCGTCGCGCTGCGTGACCTGGGCGGCCAGCTGCTCTGCGCTCTGCGTTCCGCCCAGCTGGACGCCCCGGCGGCGGAGCCTGGCTTCCTCGCTGGCGGTCAGCAGCATGCGGACTTCGGCGCCGGGAGCGACGACGGTGGTAATGTCGCGTCCTTCCACCACGATGCGGCGGTGGTGGACCTCAATCAGCTCACGCTGCCGGCGCACCAGTTCCTTCCGCGCACCGAGGGTGGTGGCGATGGCACTGACGGCCGAGGAGATGGCCGGTTCCCGGATCGCCTCGGTGACGTCCGTGCCGCCGACACGGACGTATTCCTCGTTCGGGGTGGTGCTGACGTCCAGCGGCAGGTCCTCGGAGGCCTGCTCGATGGCCGCGGCGTCGGTCAGGTCGATGCCCTGGTCCAGGCAGTACCAGGTCAGCGCACGGTACATGGCACCGGTGTCCAGGTAGGCAAGGCGCAGCCGCCGTGCCACTTCCCTGCTGACGCTTGATTTTCCGGACCCCGACGGTCCGTCGATGGCGACGACCAGCGGCCTGCCCTGGCGAAGCATGGGCACGGTATCGATGAGTTCCTGTGTCATTACTGCAGTACCCGCCATCCACGGTCGTTGAGTGCTTCGATGAGCAGATCATGTTTGTTGGGCAAAACCGACAGTTCCACCATGCCCACATTCTGCCCGGAGGAATGATCCAGCCGCAGGTCTTCGAGGTTGACCCCGATTTCGCCGATCTCCGTCAGGAGGCGGGCGATCTGTCCCGGCTTGTCGTCCACCAGGACGGTCAGCCAGGAATAGGCCTGCGGAGGTCCGCCGTGCTTGCCCGGAATGCGGGACTGCCCGGCGTTGCCCTCGCTGATCAACTGCGCGAGGTCCAGGCGTGCGCCGGGGGCTGCCGGGTCCTCAAGGGTCCCGATCAGCCGGTTCAGGTCGTCACGCACGCCGTGCAGGATGTCCACCATCGGGCCCGCATTGGCGCCCAGGATCTGCACCCACAGCGTGGGATCGCTCGCCGCGATCCGGGTGACGTCGCGCAGGCCGTTTCCGGCCAGGGACAGCGCGTGCATGGGCGTGCCCTGCAGCCGGCTGGCCACCAGCGATGACATCACCTGGGGAAGGTGGGACACGAGCGCCACGGCCTGGTCATGTTCTTCGGCGCCGAACTGCGTGACCACGGCGCCCAGGTCGGTCGCCAGGGCGCGGGCGGCCTGCAGGGCACCGGGCGACGTTTCCCCGGAAGGGCACACCACCCACGGCATGGAGGTAAAAAGCTCACCGCGGGCCGCGACGGGGCCTGACTTTTCCCGGCCTGCCATGGGATGCGTTCCCACGTATCGGGCGAGGTCCACGCCGCGTCCCCGAAGGTCGGCCAGGATGCCGGCCTTGACGCTGGCGATGTCCACCACCGTTGCCGCGGGGTAGTCAGCCAGTGAGCTTTCCACCACGTCCGCCGTTACGTCCGGGGGCACGGCCACCACAACGAGTTCAGGCTGCTCGTCGCCAAGGCGCGACAACGGAAGGCCTGCCCCGATATCGACGGCGACAGCCTGGTTGGTGGGCGAAGGGTCGGACAGGAACACGGACACGCCGCGCCCCCGCAGTCCGAGACCGATGCTGGTTCCCAGCAGCCCGGTTCCGATAACCACTACCGGGCCGTTCAGGTGCCCGCGGCCGTGGGCGTGAAAGGCAGACATAAGCTACAGCCCTACGGATGCCAGCAGGTGGCCGACTTCCTGCTTGCCGAGGTTGCGGATGCTCCCCTGGCGCTGGTCTCCCAGGCCGATGGGGCCCACCTTGACGCGGACGAGCCGGAGTACCGGGAAGCCCACAGCGTCGAAGAGGCGGCGCACGATGCGGTTCTTGCCCGAGTGCAGCACAACCTCGATCAGCACGTGGCCCGGCGTGGAGTCCACCAGCTTGAACGAGTCCACCGAGGCGAACCCGTCCTCCAGTTCAACACCGGCCTTGAGCTGCGCGCCGATTCCCTGGGGGAAGGGGCCGCGGACCTGGACCAGGTACGTCTTGGGTACCTCGTAGGACGGGTGCGTCAGACGGTTGGCGAGTTCGCCGTCGTTCGTCAGCAGCAGCAGTCCTTCGGTGGCGACGTCGAGGCGTCCCACGTGGAAAAGGCGTTCGCCGTGCGTGTTGCGGACGAAGTCGCTGATGCACGGACGGCCGTCCGGGTCCTCCATGGTGGACACAACGCCCTTGGGCTTGTTGAACACCATGTAGACCATGTTTTCATCCAGCTGGATGCGGAGCCCGTCAACGTGGATCACTGCCGTTTTCGGGTCGACGCGGACGCCGAGCTCGGTGACCACCTTGCCGTCCACTTCAACGCGGCCTTCGGAGATCATTTCCTCGCAGACGCGCCGTGAAGCGACGCCGGCTGAGGCCATGACCTTCTGCAGGCGGATGCCGTCGGCGTCGTGCATTTCGGACTGCGGAACATCGCCGCGGGGTCCGCGCTTGCGCGAAGGCTTGCGGACGGGGCCGAGGTTCTGCCCGAACCGTTCGCCGCCGAAAGCGCGCGTACCGAAGGTTTTGGCTGACGCGGACCGCGGCTTGGGCTTGAGGGCGCCGGGCGTGCCGGGCTCCTTGCCGGCGCCGGGCTTCCGTGAACCGGGCTTCCGGGCGGCAGGTTTGCCCTGCTTCCAGTCAGCTGCTGCCGGGCGGTCTGCCGGTGCGCCGGCCGGACCCTGCAGGTCCGGATCGATGAAGGCCTCTTCGCGAGGCTTGGGGCGTTTGAAGGGGCGGTCGCCGCCTCCTTTGTAGCCGGCGGCGCCGCCTGCGCGGCTGGCACCGCCCTGTACCGGGCGTCCGGCTTTATTGTGTCCGGCGCTGTTGCGTCCCGAACTGTTACGTGGTGAACCCTGGCGTCCCGCCTGTGTCATGACCCGTCCTTCGTTATGGTGGCCGGCGATGGTTGTCTCCCGACAACCCTAGCCAGCCGGGCGGATTAAGTCCGCCCTGGTGGATACCCGTGCGCAGGCGTAAATGTGCCTACATTCTTCCGGCGTCGTAGAACTCTTCGATGCCTTCAAGCCCCGGAAGATGGGGTGAAAGCTGCGGCAACTCAGCCACCGAGCCGATTCCCATGCGTTCCAGGAAATACGACGTCGTACGGTAGAGGATGGCCCCGGATTCGGGATCGGTCCCCGAGTCTTCGATCAGTCCCCGCTGCATCAGCGTCCGCACGACAGAGTCAACATTAACTCCTCGAATTGCAGACACCCTGGCCCTTGATACGGGCTGGCGGTAAGCGATGACGGCGAGCGTTTCCAGCGCCGCCTGCGTCAGCCTGGCTGTCTGTCCTTCCAGTACGAATCCGCCTACGACATCGGCGAAATCCGCGCGGGAATAGATGCGCCAGCCTCCGGCGATATTCCGCAATTCAAAACCCCGGGGTCTGGATTTGTGGCCAGCAGTGGTGATCACAGCGGCAACGTCCGAGTCCGGGGCATTAACAGTATAGCCGTTATACTCGCGCTGAAGTTCCGCGAGCAACTGCTCGACGGCGTCCACTGTCAGGTTGAGTCCTGCGGCCAGCTCGACGGCGGTGGCCGGCTGGTCGATGACCATCAGCACTGCCTCGATGGCGGCGCGGGCGCCGCCGGGGAGTTCGGCGACGTCCACTCCCGTGTCCGCTTCCCCGCGGGCGGCCGGATCCGGCGTCGTGTCGCTCAAGTCTCCTCCTCGTATTGCTCGCTGTATTCCTCGGTCAGATTTTCGCTGCTCCAGTCTTTGGTTCCCGCCGTCCAGTGAACCGTCAGGTCGCCCAGGGGAAAGATCTGGTCGAAGCCGACCACCTTGTCCCGGAACATTTCCAGCAGCGCCAGGAAGCGCGCCACCACAACCAGCGTTGATTCGGCGTCGGCGGTGAGGGCCCGGAACGACAACGGCCTTCCGGCCTGGAGCTTCAGTCCCAGGATTTCGGCCTGTTCCTTCACGCTGACGGCGCTGCCGTGCAGGTGCGCCAGGCCGACTTCGCTCGGCGCCGCCTCCTTAGGCACCAGCGCGGCTTCCGCCAGGGCGGCAAACTGTCCGGGAGTGTGCCGCCAGACGAGCTCCGGCAGCAATGCCGCGAACTGTGCCTCCAGGGCTACCTGCCGGGGGAAACTGCGGGCCTCCAGCTCCAGGGTGGTGTTGATCAGCCCGGCCACATGCTTGAAGGCTTTGTATTGGAGCAGGCGGGCGAAGAGCAGGTCCCGCGCTTCGAGCAGTGCGACGTCCTCATCGTCCTCGACCTCGCCGGCCGGCAGGAGTCGGGCGGCCTTGAGGTCCAGGAGCGTGGCGGCGATGACCAGGAATTCGCTGGCCTCGTCCAGCGCCCACTCCTCGCCCAGCTTCTGGAGGTTCCTGATGTACTTGATGAATTCATCAGTCACGGTGGCCAGGGCCACTTCGGTGATGTCCATCTGATGTTTGCTGATCAGGCCGAGCAGCAGGTCAAAGGGACCGGTGAAGTTGGCCAGCCGCACTTCGAAGCCGGCCTTCTTCGATGCCTCCGCCTGCGGGGTGACTGCCAGTGCCACGGCTATGGCTAGGGCGCGCCGCCGCGCGAAATCAGCTCTTTGGCCAGGCGGCGGTATGCGTCGGCGCCGATGTGGTTGGCGGCGTAGCTGGTGATGGGTTCCGCGGCCACGGTGGCGTCGGCAAACTTGATGGAGCGCTTGATAACGGTCTCGAAGACTTTGTCCCCGAACGCTTCCACGAGCCTGCTGATGACCTCGCGGCTGTGCAGGGTGCGGGCGTCGTACATGGTGGCCAGCACTCCGTCCACCTGGAGCCTGGGGTTCAGCCGGTCCTGGACCTTGTCGATGGTTTCCACCAGCAGGGCCACGGCCCGGAGTGCAAAGAACTCGCAGATCAGCGGAATGATGACACCGTGGGCAGCCGTGAGGGCGTTGACGGTCAGCAGCCCCAGTGAGGGCTGGCAGTCAATCAGGACGACATCGTAGTCGTCCTCAACCTTCTTCAGGGCCCGGTCCAGCACCTGTTCGCGGGCAACCTCATTGACGAGCTGCACTTCCGCGGCGGAGAGGTCGATGTTCGCCGGCAGCAGGTCAACGTTCTCGACGCCGGTGTGCTGGATGGCGTCCCGGATGTCCACCTTGCGGTCCATCAGGACGTTGTAGACCGTCAGGTCCAGTTCATGCGGATTGGTTCCGAGGCCCGCGGACAGTGCGCCCTGGGGATCGAAATCCACCAGCAGGACACGGCGCCCGTATTCGGCGAGCGCGGCGGCCAGATTAATGGTGGAGGTCGTTTTGCCGACGCCGCCCTTCTGGTTCACCATCGCGATCACACGCGCGGGGCCGTGGGACGACAGCGGCGCAGGCTCGGGAAATTCGCGGTAGGGGCGCCCGGTAGGACCCATGACGGCGTCTTCCAGATCGAGTTCGGTGCCTTCCAGAGTTGCTGAACCCTGCTCGCTGCTCACGTATCTATCCACACTTTCGATGACGTTGATGTCCTGCCGCTGAAAGTTCAGCGCCTATGGTTCTTCCCACCAAGGTTACAGCGCCGCATCCGTGATTCAACGGAACTTGACACGCGCCCTTGCCTGAGCCTTTACCTTCTGGTAAAGGTCGAAGGTTGAGGCCGGCGGCACACAAAACCGCCCGTGCAGGATGATCCTGCACGGGCGGTTCCTTTGTAGCTACGGGTGTCGGTCCGGATGTTGGTCCGGGCAGGCGCTTCAGGCGCGGGCGGGAACCTGAGCCGGAGCTTCCTGCTCGGTGTGGTGGCCGGCGATCATGGTCTGCTCGTCGAAGGGCTCTTCGCCGGACAGGACACGCTCCACCTGGCCGCCGTCGATCTCCTTGACCCAGGTGCCGATCAGGACCGTGGCCACGGCGTTGCCGGTGAAGTTGGTCAGGGCGCGGGCCTCGGACATAAAGCGGTCGATGCCGACGATCATGCCGACGCCGCCGAGCAGTTCGGGCTTGTGGGCCTGCAGGCCTGCGGCCAGGGTGGCCAGGCCGGCGCCGGTGACGCCGGCGGCACCCTTGGAAGCGATGATCATAAAGACCAGCAGGGAGATCTGGGCGCCCAGGTCCAGCGGGGTGCCCATGGCGTTGGCCACGAACAGGGACGCCATGGTCAGGTAGATGGCCGTGCCGTCAAGGTTGAAGGAGTAGCCCGTGGGAACGGTGACGCCGACAACCGGCTTGGAAACACCCAGGTGTTCCATCTTGGCAATAAGGCGCGGCAGGGCTGCTTCGGAAGAGGACGTGGAGAAGATCAGCAGGTATTCGCGGGCCAGGTACTTCATGAGCCGGAAGATGTTGACGCCGGCCACAACCTGCAGCAGGCCGCCAAGGATGATCACGATGAACAGTGCACAGGTGATGTAGAAGGCAAGCATCAGGGTGAACATGCTGACGATTGCCTGGAAGCCGGTGGCACCGACGACTGCGGCGATGGCGCCGAAAGCTCCGACGGGCGCCAGCCACATGACCATGATGAGGATGCGGAACACCAGGGCCTGGCCGTGGCCGATGGCCTTGAGGATGGGGGCGCCCTGCGGACCCATCTTCTGCAGGGCAAAGCCCACGAGGATCGCTGCCAGCAGCGTGGGCAGCACCGGAATATCTCCCGGGATGATTCCCAGCAGGAAGTCAACGGTGCTGTCGGTGGCGGCCTTCTTGTTGGGATCGTAGGGCGTCAGCTTCAGGCCCTCACCCGGGTGGATAAGGTTGCCCACCACGAGGCCGATGGCCAGCGCGAAGGTGGACATGACGATGAAGTAGCCCAGCGCCAGGCCGCCCACCTTGCCGACGGTGGCAGCCTTCGCGATGGAGCCGATGCCCAGGACGATGGTGCAGAAGATCACCGGAGCGATCATCATCTTGATCAGCTTGATGAAGCCGTCGCCCAGCGGTTTGAGTGATTTGCCGACCTCCGGGAACAGAAGCCCGATCACGGCGCCGAGGATCACGGCGGCGATGACGGCGATGTAGAGGTAGTGCGACTTGTCGAGTCCTTTGCGCTTTGCCTTGACGGGCGCAGCTGACTCTCCTCGTTGAGAAGCCATGATGTGTCTCCTTATGGATAATCTGGAAGACGTTGCGGCACAGTCTCTGGGCTCCACACGTCCGTCCGGTGTGATATCCATCATTGGGCATGGCGTGACCTGGCTCACCGTTGCGTTCATATTGGTCGTGGAAGGGTTGCATGAGGCACAAATGGAGCATTGCGCGCCGGCTGTTCGTGGCGCATTTGTTGTTCATGCTCGCGCTGACCGCAACAGTTGGGACCGCCACGTTTATCGATGCCCGGGACCACGCCTACGACGAAGCCGGACGGCGGATGTCCGGTGTTGCCACGGCCATTGCCGACAATCCCCTGGTCCTGCAGGCTGCCGGGTCGGCCGACCCGTCCGCAGTGCTGCAGCCCTACGCACTGGACGTTATGGACGATGCCGACGCGGATTTCATCACGATCATGGCTCCGGACCGGACCCGCTGGACGCACCCGCGCAGCGAGGAACTCGGCAAGCCGTATATCGGGTCCATAGATGCCGCCCTGAACGGGCAGGTATTCACGGAAATCACGGCCGGCACGCTGGGTCCGTCGGTGCGGACGATTGCGCCGGTCAAGGACCAGTCGGGGAACGTCAGGGCCCTCGTGGCCGCGGGCGTGACAGTGCGGACGGTGGACGTTGCCATTTCAGGGCGCCTGCCGGCCCTGCTGGCCATCGCCTTCGCCCTCCTGGTGGGCGGCTCCGTGGCGTCCTGGCTTCTGGGCCGGTACCTGCGCAATGTCACCCGGGGCTGGGGACCCGAACAGCTCGCCCAGCTGTTCGCCTACTACGAGTCCGTGCTGCACTCCGTCCGTGAAGGGGTGATCCTGATCGACCCCAAGGGGCGGGTGGTGATGTACAACGACCAGGCCGCGGAGCTCCTGGGGCTTGCCCCTCGGCCATCCGGGGGCGATCCCGCCGACGCCTTCCTGCTGAGCGACCTCCCCCTGGCACCCAGCCTGAAGGACCTGTTTGAATCCGGCCGGACGACGCAGGACGAAATTCACCTGGCCGGTCCCCGCGTCCTGGTGATCAACCAGGGTCCGGCGGTGGGACCGGCGTCGTCGGCCGGCCGGCAGCGCCCGGCGGTGTTCGGCACCGTGGCAACCATCCGCGACCGCACGGAGATCGAGTCCCTGGGCAGCGAACTGGAAACCATGCGCACGCTGTCGGATGCCCTGCGTGCCCAGACCCACGAGCACGCCAACCGCCTCCACACCATCGTGTCGCTGATGGAACTGGGCCGGTCCGACGAGGCCCTGGATTTTGCCACCAAGGACCTGGAGCTCAGCCAGCAGCTCACCGACGAGATGGTGGGTGCCATCGAGGAGCCGGTGCTGGGCGCGCTCCTTATGGGCAAGGCCGCCGAGGCACACGAACGCGGTGTTGAACTGGGCCTGCAGGCGAACAGCACGGCGGGGACGGCCGGTGTGGCCGTGCAGGACCTGGTGACCATTCTCGGCAACCTGCTGGACAACGCCATCGATGCGGCGGCGGATGCCCCGGCACCGAGGTGGGTTGAGCTGTCCGTGGAGTCGGGAGCCCGGGGCGTTGAGATCACGGTGGAGGACTCGGGCCGCGGAATCGACCCCGAAGCCGTGGATGATGTGTTCCGGCACGGTTTCAGCACCAAGGCCCCCGGCAAGTATGGCCGGGGGCTGGGCCTGGCCCTGGTCCGGCAGGCCGTCCACCGGCTGGGCGGCACCATGGCCATCACGAATCCCCGCGGGGCGCACTTCCACATATTCCTCCCCGCAGCGGGCACCACCAAGGAGACACCATGAGCGACATCCGAGTTCTCGTCGTTGAGGACGAACCGGTAGCCGCGGCAGCGCACGGCGCCTACGTAGGGCGGCTCAACGGCTTTTCGCTGGCCGGCACGGCCCCGGACGGCCAGTCCGCGCTGCGCCTCCTGGCTGAATTCGCCGCGGCAGGCAACCCGATTGAACTCGTCCTGCTGGACATGAACCTTCCCGACCTCCACGGCCTGGACATTGCGCGGCGGATGCGGGCCTCCGGGCTGCTGCCGGACATCATCGCGATTACTGCCGTGCGTGAGCTGAACATCGTGCGCAGTGCCGTGTCCATCGGAGTGGTCCAGTACCTCATCAAACCCTTCACCTTCGCCACTTTCGCGGACAAGCTGGCCAGTTACCGGCAGTTCCGCGAGCAGCTCGCCGCCGGCCCGGGCGGGACCAGGTCGGGAGCGTCACAGAGCGACGTCGACCAGGCGTTTGCGAGCCTGCGGGCGCCGAGCGAGCTGCCCCTTCCCAAGGGCCTGTCGACGTCGACCCTGGACGCGGTGCAGGAGTTCATGAAGCAGCAGGCGGAGGCGGTCTCGGCCACGGAGGTCATGGATGCGCTCGGGATGTCGCGGGTGACGGCCCGGCGCTACCTTGAGTACCTTGCGGATGCCGGAACCGTCTCCCGGACAGCCCGCTACGGCGCACCGGGCAGGCCGGAGAACGAGTACCGCTGGAACCGGAGCTGACTGCTGGTTGCGGGGCGCTAGTTCCGGGGCGTTGCGGGGCGAAGGGTTCCGATCAGCTGGTCGATCACGCCGGCGTCCTCAATGGTGGACGGCACCACGTACTCCTCGCCGTCGGCAATCTGCCGCATGGTCTTGCGGAGAATTTTGCCGGAGCGGGTCTTGGGCAGTGCATCCACCACTGCCACGTGCTTGAAGTCCGCCACGGCCCCGATATCGCGGCGGACCAGCGCGATCAGGTCCTTGACCAGGACGTCCTCCGCCACCTCCACACCCGATTTCAGCACCACGTAGCCGCTGGGACGCTGGCCCTTCAGCGGGTCCGCCAGGCCGATCACGGCGCACTCCGCAACCGCGGGGTGCTGGCCGATGACCTGCTCCATGGCGCCGGTGGACAGCCGGTGGCCGGCAACGTTGATGATGTCGTCGGTGCGGCCCATCACGAACACGTAGCCGTCCTCGTCCCGGTAGCCGGAGTCTCCGGTTGCATAGGAACCTTCGAACGCCTGGAGGTAGGAGGAGATGTAGCGGTCGTCGTCGCCCCAGAGCGTGGTCAGCGTGCCGGGCGGAAGCGGGAGCCCGAGCACAATGTTGCCTTCGGTCCCGGGTTCGACGTCCTCCCCCAGTCCGTCCACGATGGTGAGCTTGAAGCCCGGCATCGGGACGCTCGGCGATCCCGCCTTGATCGGGAGTTCTTCCAGTCCCCGCGGGTTGGCGCAGATGGCCCAGCCTGTCTCGGTCTGCCACCAGTGGTCCACCACCGGGACGTTCAGCGACTTCGTGGCCCAGTGGAAGGTATCGGTGTCGAGCCGCTCCCCGGCCGCGAAGAGCGTCCGCAGGCTGGAGATGTCGTAGTCCTGGAGCAGCTTGGCCTCGGGGTCGGCTTTCCGGATGGCGCGCAGCGCGGTGGGCGCGGTGAACAGGACATTGGCCCGGTGGTCCCGGATCACGCGCCAGAAGGCACCTGCGTCGGGAGTTCCCACCGGCTTTCCCTCATAAAGGACGGTGGTGGCGCCGGCCAGCAGCGGACCGTAGACGATGTAGGAGTGCCCCACCACCCATCCGACGTCCGAGGCGGTCCACATGACGTCTCCCGGGCCGATGTCATAGATGTTTTCCAGGGTCCAGCTGAGCGCCACGGCATGGCCGCCGTTGTCGCGCACCACTCCCTTGGGCGTGCCGGTGGTTCCCGAGGTGTAGAGGATGTAGAGCGGGTCGGTGGCTTTGACGTCGACCGGAGCCGCCGGTTCCGCGGCGGCCATCTCGGTTTCCCAGTCCAGCCAGCCATGGTCCGAGGCTGAGGAGGTGAAGCCGTCCCGTGCGGTGACGATCACCGGCAGCTCCGGAGTTCCGGCCAGGCGGAGGGCCTCCTCGACCGCAGGGAGGTATTCGATCCGGCGAGACGGCTCAATGCCGCCGGATGCCGTGACCACCACGGCCGGAGCGGCATCCCGGATGCGGGCCGCCAGCTCCTTGGGCGCAAAGCCGCCGAAGACCACCGAATGGACGGCGCCCAGCCGCGCAGTTGCCAGCATGGCGATCGCGGCTTCGGGGATCATGGGCATGTAGATCACCACCCTGTCCCCCTTGCCGACCCCGCGGCCCCGGAGGACGCCGGCAAAACGTGCCACAAGCTCCGTGAGTTCGGCATAGCTGAAGCGCTGCTGGGTCCCGAGCATCGCGGAATCGTAGATGAGCGCATCCTTGCTGCCCCGCCCGGCCTCCACATGGCGGTCGAGGGCGTTGTACGACGTGTTAAGAACGCCGTCCGGAAACCAGCTGTACAGCGGTGCCCGGCTGGAATCCAGGGCACGGCGCGGCGGCACCGACCAGGTAATCTTCCCGGCGGCATCCAGCCAGAAGTCTTCGGGGTTCTCCAGGCTCTGTGCGTAGCTGTCCTGATACCTCTTGGTAACCATGAAATGCATCCCGTCCACGACATTGTGATGCGAGCCATGCTAGTCCGGCCGGGGAAGCGCGCACAAGGGTCTATGTATACAAATTCGAAGCACTTTTGATTTTCTAGGGCAATTGCTGGGCAAAACTGCCGCCTGTGTATACACTGAGGAGCGTCAACCAACGAAGGAGGCAGGGATGCGCGCCAGCGATAGGGCCTACGCGGCACTGCGCGACGACATCATCGAATGGCGCCTCCTGCCCGGGACGGTACTCGCCGAAGTGGAGCAGTCAGAGCGGCTCGGCATCTCCCGCACCCCTCTCCGGGAGGCCCTGAGCCGGCTCACCGCTGAGGGACTGACGACGACGGCGGGCAGCCGCGGCGTCGTCGTCACCGATATTTCGCTGGAGGACATCGACGAGCTGTTCGAACTGCGCGAAACCCTCGAAGGCAAGGCGGCCGCACTGGCCGCCGAACGCGGCGATCCCGCCACCTTCGAGCAGCTCAGGCTGGAGCTCCTCCAGGCCCCGGAGCTGATCAACGGCGGCGGGCCGGGCCTCCACGCGTACTACGAGCTCGCGGGCCGCCTCGACGCGGCCATCGATGCCGCGATTTCCAACTCCTACCTTGCCCAGGCCATGCGCAGCCTTCGCGTGCACCTGGTCCGGGTCCGCCGCCTGGCCGCCGACGACGCCCGGCGGCTCACGGCTGCCGCCGCCGAGCACGCCGCCATCGCCGAGGCCATCGCCGCCGGCAACCCCCGGCTTGCCGAGGCGGCCACCACCGTGCATCTGCACCGAAGCCTTTCCCACGTCAAAGTCACGCATACACCTCACTAGAAGGAGCACCATGGTCAAGGAACACCACGTCCGCGTTTACAAGAGCGAGGAAAACCTGCCCCGCGAGGACCAGCTCGCGTACAAGATCGCCAAGGTTGCCACCGATCCCGTCGCCGTCACCGACGACGTCACCGACATGGTGATCAACCGCGTGATCGACAACGCCTCGGTGGCCATCGCCTCCTTGAACCGGGCCCCCATCGTTGCCGCCCGCGCCCAGGCCCTGACCCACGGACCCACCACCGGCGGCAAGGGATCCAAAGTCTTCGGCATCGACGAGCGGGTGTCCCCCGAATGGGCCGCCTGGGCCAATGGCGTCGCAGTCCGCGAGCTCGACTACCACGACACCTTCCTGGCTGCGGACTACTCCCACCCGGGAGATAACATCCCGCCGATCCTTGCCGTCGCCCAGCACGTGGGCTCCAGCGGACAGGACCTGATCCGCGGCATCGCCACCGGCTACGAGATCCAGGTGAACCTGGTCAAGGCTATCTGCCTGCACAAGCACAAGATCGACCACGTAGCCCACCTCGGCCCGTCCGCCGCCGCCGGCATCGGCACCCTCCTGGGGCTCGACGTCGAAACCATCTTCCAGTCCGTCGGCCAGGCGCTGCACACCACCACCGCCACCCGCCAGTCGCGCAAGGGCGAGATTTCCACCTGGAAGGCGCATGCACCGGCGTTCGCCGGGAAGATGGCCGTCGAGGCGGCGGACCGCTCCATGCGCGGCCAGACCTCCCCCGTGCCGATCTATGAAGGCGAAGACGGCGTGATCGCCTGGATGCTGGACGGCCCCGACGCCTCCTACATGGTGCCGCTGCCCACGCCCGGCGAGGCCAAGCGTGCCATCCTGGACACCTACACCAAGGAACACTCCGCCGAGTACCAGGCCCAGGCCTGGATCGACCTCGCCCGGAAACTGAACAAGGAGCACCCGGAAACCACCGATCCGGCCAATGTGAAGTCGGTGCTGATCAAGACCAGCCACCACACGCACTACGTGATCGGCTCGGGCGCCAACGATCCGCAGAAGTACAGCCCCACGGCCAGCCGGGAAACCCTGGACCACTCCATCCCTTACATTTTCACTGTCGCCCTGCAGGACGGTGCCTGGCACCACGTGGACTCCTACGCCCCGGAGCGGGCAGCGCGCCCGGACACCGTGGAGCTGTGGCACAAGGTCACCACGGTGGAGGACCCGGAATGGACCCGCCGCTACCACTCCCTGGACATCGCGGAGAAGGCCTTCGGCGGATCGGTGGAGATCACCCTGACCGACGGCACCATCATCACCGACGAAATCGCCGTGGCCGACGCCCACCCGCTCGGCGCGCGGCCGTTCGCCCGCGAACAGTACGTCAACAAGTTCCGTACCCTCGCCGCCGGTGTTGTCGACGAAGAGGAGATCGAACGCTTCCTCGCCGCCGCGGCCCGGCTCCCGGAACTGGCAGCCGGAGAGCTGGACCAGCTGAACATCAAGGCAGCCGACGGCGTGATCGACCTCGCCGCCGCTCCGAAGGGACTCTTCTGATGCTGTACTCGAAGGTCACGCCGGAGCAGAAACGGATCCGGTTCCGCGAACTCCTGGCGTCCGGGACCATCCAGCAGTTCCCCGGTGCGTTCAACCCGCTCTCGGCGCGGCTGATCGAGGAGAAGGGCTTCGCCGGCGTCTACATTTCCGGCGCCGTGCTGGCCAACGACCTGGGCTTGCCGGACATCGGCCTGACCACGCTCACCGAAGTGGCGACGCGGGCCGGACAGATCGCCCGGATGACGGACCTGCCCAGCATCGTGGACGCGGACACCGGGTTCGGCGAGCCCATGAACGTGGCCCGCAGCGTCCAGGAAATCGAGAACGCCGGCCTGGCCGGCCTGCACATTGAGGACCAGTTCAACCCCAAGAGGTGCGGCCACCTGGACGGCAAGAACGTGGTGGACCTGGAAACCGCCACCAAGCGCATCCGCGCCGCAGCCGACGCCCGCCGCGACCCCAACTTCCTCATCATGGCCCGGACGGACATCCGCGCCACGGACGGTCTGGAAGCGGCACAGGAACGCGCCAAGGCACTTGTCGAGGCCGGGGCGGACGCCATCTTCCCGGAAGCCATGAAGGACCTCGGCGAGTTCCAGGCCATCCGCGACGCCGTGGACGTGCCCATCCTCGCCAACATGACCGAGTTCGGCCAGAGCGAGCTGTTCACTGTGCAGCAGCTGCAGGACGTCGGGGTGAACATGGTCATCTACCCGGTCACCCTGCTCCGTAGTGCCATGGGGGCAGCTGAGCGTACTCTGGAATCGATCAAGTCCGACGGCACCCAGGAGGCACAGGTAGAGAGCATGCTGACCCGTGCGCGGCTGTATGACCTGGTGGACTACGAGGCCTACAACCGCTTTGACACCGGGGTCTTCAATTTCAGGATTCCCGGCACCAACTGACCCCCTATTCATCCGGACTTCCGGCTCCGGCCGGCACACAGCATAAGGAACGAAGGAGTTTCAGCATGGCTGAAAATGAGATCAAAAAGGGCCTCGCCGGCGTCGTGGTGGACTACACCGCGGTGTCCAAGGTCAACCCCGACACCAACTCGCTGCTGTACCGCGGCTACCCGGTGCAGGAACTTGCAGCCAAGTGCAGCTTCGAGGAAGTGGCTTACCTGCTCTGGAACGGTGAACTGCCCACGCCGGAGCAGCTGGCCGAGTTCACGGCCAAGGAACGTGCCGGCCGCGCTTTGGATCCGGTGGTCAAGCAGGTGATCGACGCGCTGCCCATCACGTCCCACCCGATGGACGTCTGCCGGACTGCTGCATCGGTCATGGGCGCACGGCACCCGCTCGCCGAGGATTCCTCCCGGGAAGCCAATCTGGCCAAGGCTATGGATCTGTTCGCCGCGATGCCGGCCGTCGTAGCGTATGACCAGCGCCGCCGCCACGGCCTGGAGCTGGTGGAGCCCCGCGATGACGTGGGCTATGACGCCAACTTCCTCTGGATGACGTTCGGCGAGGAGGCTGTCCCCGAAGTGGTCGACGCGTTCAATGTCTCCATGATTCTGTACGCCGAGCACTCCTTCAACGCGTCCACGTTCACGGCCCGCGTGATCACGTCCACCCTGTCGGACCTGCATTCGGCAGTGACCGGCGCCATCGGCGCCCTCAAGGGAACACTCCATGGTGGTGCCAACGAAGCTGTGATGCACACCTTCGACGAAATCGGCATCCGGCCGGAGGAATCCCTGGAAGAAGCCGCCGCCCGGGCCAAGGCCTGGATGGAGGACGCCCTGGCCCAGAAGAAGAAGGTCATGGGCTTCGGCCACCGTGTCTACAAGCACGGCGACTCGCGCGTCCCCACCATGAAGGCCGCGCTGGACAAGATGATCGCGCACTACGGCCGTCCGGAACTCCTGGGCCTCTACAACGGGCTGGAGACCGCAATGGACAAGGCCAAGGGAATCAAGCCGAACCTCGACTACCCCACCGGCCCCACCTACCACCTCATGGGCTTCGACACTGATACGTTCACTCCCCTGTTCGTTGCCAGCCGAATCACCGGCTGGACTGCGCACATCATGGAGCAGCTGGATTCGAACTCGCTGATCCGTCCGTTGAGCGAGTACAACGGCGTGGAAGAGCGGCACCTTTCCTAGGCCCTCAGGTCCTTTCCCCAGGACTGCGTGCGCAGGACTTTGGGAGCGCAAGACGGCGGCCGGTCACTTTTCAGGTGACCGGCCGCCGTCGTGCGTCATGCTCACAGGTTCCGCAGGACGCTCACTGAAGACGCCACCGTCTCGTTGTCGGCGTTGAGGGTGACCAGGATGTCCACGGTCCCGCCTTCCAGCACCGGCGGCAGCCAGTGGTCCGCGTCCTGCCACATGCGGTCCACCGGCAGCGACAGCGCATCAAACCATTCGGGTTCTATCTCCGGACTTTCCGCCGGTTCGCCGTGCCACCGGCGGGCGGTAAACAAGGTGGTGTGCATGTTCCACTCCGGCCGGTGGGGGAAGACAAACTCCACAACGCCGGCAGGGTGCAGATCCCGCTCGAGCACGACGACGCCGGACTCTTCCTGGACCTCCCGGCAGGCCGCCTCGGCGTGGCTCTCTCCCGGCTCCACGTGACCGCCCAGCCCCACGATCTTGCCCCTGCCGAAGCCGGTCTTCTTGAGGCCGAGCAGCACATCCGTTCCCCCGTCAGGCCGGTCCCGGAGCAGGAAGCAGAGTGTTACGGGGGTCGAAGTCATGGACCCAGACTAGCGTTGTTGACCTGAGAGGTCAGCCCAGCGCCCGCGGGTGGGCGGCGGCGTAGATCTCCCGCAAGGTATCGGCCGTGACCAGCGTGTAGACCTGCGTGGTGGTCACAGAGGCGTGGCCCAGGAGTTCCTGGACCACACGGACGTCCGCGCCGCCTTCCAGGAGGTGGGTGGCAAAGGAGTGCCGCAGGGTATGGGGCGAGACGTCCTTGGTGATGTTGGCTTTGTCCGCGGCTGCCTTGAGGATGGTCCAGGCGCTCTGCCGGCTGATCCGGCCGCCGCGGGCGTTCAGGAAGAGCGCCGGCGTGCCCTTGCCCTTGGCGGCAAGCAAAGGCCGCCCGCGCACCAGGTACGCGTCAAGGGCACGTGCGCCGTAGGACCCCAGCGGCACCAGGCGTTCCTTGGATCCCTTGCCGAACAGCCGGACAATCGCCGGGCCGGCCAGCTCCGATTGCAGCGATATGTCGTCCACATCCAGGCCCACCGCCTCGCTGATGCGGGCGCCGGTGGAGTAGAGGAATTCCAGCAGGGCCCGGTCCCTCAGGCCTGTTGCCGTGTCCGTGCCGGCCGCTTCCAGGATCCTGGTGACTTCATCGACGCTGATCGCCTTGGGCAGGCGCTTGCCCGGCATGGGCGGGTGGACGTCGCTGGCGGGATCCGCCGTCGTGATTCCCTCAAGTGCCCAGAACTTATGGAGCCCGCGGACCGCCACGACCGTCCGCGCCGCAGACCTGACACCGAGGGCAGTCCCGCCGTCGGAACCGTCGGACAATGCCTGCACGAACCCGGTGACGTGCCGGCGGGTGACGTCACCCGGCCGGTCCGGGCCGCACGCCGCGAGGTAGTTGGCATAGCGGGACAGGTCGCGGCGGTAGGCGGACAGCGTGTTCGCTGCAAGCCCCCGCTCCACGCCCATGTGTTGGAGGTAGTCGCCCACTGCCCGGTCGATGGCGTTGCGCGGCCGGACGGCCGCTTCCGCGCCGGACGCCGCCTGCGCCTGTTCGGCACCGGCACGTTCCGGCGCGGGAGTGACCGTGCTGCCCATCAGCGCTGGCTGGGATGGGCGGGCCAGGGTGCGTTCCCCGGGCGCAGGTGCTCGAAGCCATCTGCGCGGGCCGCCGCTGCGGCAAGAATTCCGACGACGGCGGACGGGTTGTGCAGCCGGCCCTCCAGGACTGCAGCGACCGCGTCCTCCAGCGGCGTCCAGTGCAGTTCGATCTCCGCTTCCTCATCCGTGCGGACATGCAGTTCGTGATCGGGAACATCGCTGAGGTCCCGGGCGAGGTAGATGCGGATGGCCTCGCTTGAGGATCCGGGCGAGTTGAAGAAGTCCGCCAGCACATTCCAGGTCCCGGCTACCAGGTCCGCTTCCTCGGCCAGCTCCCGGGCGGCGCCGACGACGAAGTCCTCACCCTCAACGTCCAGCAGCCCGGCCGGGATCTCCCACAGGTCCATGCCCACGGGATGCCGGTACTGCTTCATCAGCAGCACCTCGCCGGCTTCGTTCATGGGCAGGACGGCCACCGCGCCCGGATGGTCGATGTAATCGCGGACCAGCTCGTCGCCGTGTTCGCTGAGCTGGAAGCTGTCGCTGACAACGTCCCAGATGCGGCCTTCGTACACCTTCCGGGACGACAAAAGACGGCGCGGGCTCGGCGCATCCGAAACCTGCCGTGCAGCATTGGGGGTTTCAGACATACCGGGCATCGCGCCGTCCTTTGATCTAGTTGGTGACTACTTGGCCGAAACCTTGCGGGCGGAGCCGCCGGCCCCAGCCGGTGCTTCCGCACTGGTTACTTCCGCACTCTTCGTTTCCGCGCTGTTAGCGACGGGAAGCAGGTCCCCGCCCTTCTGGTGATCCAGCGCAGCCTTGACCAGGCCCGCGAACAAGGGATGCGGCCGAGTGGGGCGTGAGCTGAGCTCGGGGTGCGCCTGCGTTGCCACATAGTACGGGTGGACGTCGCGGGGAAGCTCCACGTACTCCACCAGCTTGCCGTCCGGGGAGGTTCCGGAGAACACGAGCCCCTTCGCCGCAATCTGGTCGCGGTACTTATTGTTGACCTCGTAGCGGTGGCGGTGGCGTTCGCTGACCTTCGTGGTCCCGTAGGTCTCGGCGATGACGGAGCCTTCGTCCAGCTTGGCTTCGTAGAGGCCAAGGCGCATGGTGCCGCCAAGGTCGCCCTTGCCGTCCACGATGTCCAGCTGCTCTTCCATGGTGGCGATGACCGGGTACTTGGAGTCCGGTTCGAATTCGCTGGACGATGCGCCCTCGAGGCCCACCACGTTCCGGGCGTATTCGATGACCATGCACTGGAGGCCCAGGCACAGGCCCAGGACCGGCAGCTTGGTTTCGCGGGCGTACTTCAGGGCGCCCAGTTTGCCTTCGAGGCCGCGGATGCCGAAGCCGCCGGGCACGCAGATGGCGTCCACGCCGTCCAGGGAGTTGACGGCGCCTTCGTGCGTTTCGCATTCGTCCGAGGGGACCCAGCGGATCTTCACCTTGGTGTCGTTGGCGAAACCGCCGGCGCGCAGGGCCTCGGTGACGGAGAGGTAGGCGTCCGGCAGGTCGATGTACTTGCCCACCAGGGCGATTTCCACCTCGTGCTTGGGGTTGTGGACCGCTTCGAGCAGCCTGTCCCAGCTGGTCCAGTCAACGTCCTTGAACGGCAGGTCCAGTGCACGGACGATGTAGGAGTCCAGGCCCTGGGAGTGCAGGGTCTTGGGAATGTCGTAGATGCTCGGGGCGTCCGGGCAGCCGATCACGGCGTCGATGTCGACGTCGCACATGCGGCCGATCTTGTCGCGCATGGCCTGCGGGACTTCGCGGTCCGAACGGATCACGATCGCCTCGGGCTGAATGCCGATGGAGCGCAGCGCGGCAACGGAGTGCTGCGTCGGCTTGGTCTTCAGTTCCTGGGACGGCCCAATGTACGGGACCAGGGACACGTGCAGGAAGAAGACGTTGCCGCGGCCGATGTCCTGGCGGACCTGGCGGGCGGACTCGAGGAAGGGCTGCGACTCGATGTCGCCGACGGTTCCGCCGATCTCGGTGATGATAACGTCCGGCGCATTCTTGCCTTCGGCAGGAAGGCGCATCCGGCGCTTGATCTCATCGGTGATGTGGGGGATGACCTGGACGGTGTCGCCGAGGTACTCGCCGCGGCGTTCCTTGGCGATAACCGTGGAGTAGACCTGGCCGGTCGTGACGTTGGCCGACCCTTCGAGGTTTTCATCGAGGAAGCGCTCGTAGTGGCCGACGTCCAGGTCAGTCTCGGCGCCGTCGTCAGTGACGAAGACTTCGCCGTGCTGGAAGGGGTTCATCGTGCCCGGATCCACATTCAGGTAGGGATCGAGCTTCTGCATTGTTACAGACAAACCGCGTGCCCGCAGCAGGTGGCCGAGGCTCGAAGCCGTCAGTCCCTTGCCTAGCGAGGACGCCACACCGCCGGTGACGAAGATGTGTTTGGTCGTCTTGGACGAGCCCGGGAACCGGGAATTTACACGGGAATTTGATCGCTGCACCACGGAATTCGAGCCTATCATCAATTGAGCCTTCCACGGGTCGAAAATCGGATTCCCCAAATGCTTCAGTCTCCCCCGCTGTCCCCTCCTGATCAAGCCTGCTCAGGGGACGGCGGCTTCCGGGTGCTTGACCGGTCCGGCGGATGTGACCAGTCTCGCAGTGTTCTCAGGCCCGTTGCGGCAGCAGCTTGGCGTCGTCCAGAAGCTCCTGGGCGTGGGCCTGGGCCGTCTCGGAATCCTCCTGGCCGGCGAGCATCCGGGCCAGCTCCTTGACCCTTTCGGGGCCGTCGAGCAGCCGCACGTCGCTTGAGGTGAACCCGGTGGCGGTGCCGCCGTCAGCCCCTCTGACCGATGTTTTGGTGACGGTGATGTGCTGGTCCGCGAACGCGGCCACCTGCGGCAGGTGCGTGACCACCAGGACCTGCACGTGCTGTGCCAGCATGGCCAGCCGTCGGCCGATCTCGACGGCGGCCCGCCCGCCCACGCCGGCGTCCACTTCGTCGAACACAAAAGTGGGCACCGGATCCACAGCCGCCAGCACCACTTCAATGGCCAGCATCACGCGGGAAAGCTCGCCGCCGGAGGCACCCTTGCCCAGCGGCCGCGCCGGTGCACCGGAATGGGGCTGGAGCAGGAACGAGATCTCATCCGCGCCGTACGGCATCAGCTGGGCGGCAGGTTCGATGGTGATCACCAGGGTCGCATCGGCCATGGCCAGGGCCTTCAGCTCGGCGCTGACCCGTGCCGAGAGGTCCTTGGCGGCCTTGCCGCGGACCTTGCTGATGGCCGCAGCCTCTTTCTTCAGCTCAGCCTCGGTCCGGGCAACCTCCGCGTCCAGCGCCTCGATCCGGGTGGAGTCGTCCTGGAGTTCGTCGAACCGGACGCGTGCATTCTCCGCCCATACCAGGACCTCGTCGATGCTGGGGGCATATTTTCGGACCAGCTTGGCCAGGGCAGCCCGCCGGTCCTCGATTTCCGCGAGCCGTTCCGGCCCCTCTGAATCCAGCCCTGCCTGGTAGCTTGCCAGTTCCGTGGCGATGTCGTTCAGCAGGAAACCGACCTCCGCGAGGCGGGCGGCTGCCGCCCCGAGTTCGGCGTCGTGCTCGGCCACATGTTCGAGGGTCCGTTTCGCCGCGTCCACCAGGGTGGTGGCGTCGCCCTCGTCGCCATAGTCCTCCGCGATGAGCGCCTGGTGCGCGGTATTTGCCGCAATCCTGAGTTCTTCCACGTTGGCCAGTTTCACGGCCTCCGCTTTGAGGGACTCGTCCTCGCCCGGCTGCGGATCCACGTCATCGATCTCCGCCAGGGCAATCTGCAGCGATTCCGCTTCCCGGAGCCTGTCCCGTGCAGCACCGCGCAGCGTGTCCAGCTCCGCCTGGCTGGCCTTCCAGTGGCTGTACAGCGACTGATACGTGTCCAGGGGGCCTGCCAGGGCGTCGCCGGCGAACTTGTCGAGGGCGCCCCGCTGGGCAACTGCCCCCTTAAGCCTGATCTGGTCCGACTGGCCGTGGACCACCACCAGGCTTTCGCCGATCTCCGCGAGGACCCCCACCGGGGCGGCGCGCCCGCCAAGGTACGCACGGCTGCGTCCGTCCGCCCCCAGGCGACGGGCAAGGATCAGTTCGGCGCCGCCGTCGAACTCTTCAACGTCGGCGCCGGCTTCCCGGGCCCGGTGCACGGCGGCGTGGCCTGCGTCCAGCTTCAGGACGGCCTCCGCCGAGGCGCTCTTCGCGCCGCTGCGGACCGCGCCAGCATCGGAGCGGGCACCCAGCAGGAGCCCGACGGCGGTGACGACCATGGTCTTGCCGGCGCCGGTCTCGCCGGTCACCACGCTGAGGCCAGGGCCGAGCGGGAGGGTTGCGTCGGTGATGACGCCGAGGTCGCGGATTCTCAGTTCTTCAAGCATGATTCACTTCGCAGTCGTCGGATCAGTCTCGGACGTCCCGGTGTGCCGGGGACCCGCAGGCGGCACCATCGGCCTGGGGGTACGGATGATGGGCACGGGCCCGGTGTGGATGGATTCGGACTGGGGCATGGGCCCGCGCCAGCCGTGAATGGGAAGCTGGAACTTCCGGACCAGCCTCGCTGAAAACGGTGTCTGGTGCGTCCGTGCGAGCCGCACCGGCGTGGCCGAGCGGGTTACTTCCACGCGTGCGCCCGGCGGCAGGTCAACGGAACGGCGGCCGTCACACCAGAGCACACCCTGGGCATCGGTCCGGTTCAGGACCTCCACGGCCAGCCTGGACCGGGGTGAGACCACCAGGGGCTTGGCGAAGAGCGCGTGGGCACTGATGGGAACGATCACCAGGGCCTCCACCTCAGGCCACACCACCGGACCGCCGGCGGAGAAGGCATAGGCCGTGGAGCCGGTGGGCGTTGCCATCACCACGCCGTCACAGCCGAAGGAGGTCAGCGGACGCTCGTCCACTTCCGTGACCACCTCAAGCATCCGTTCCCGGTTGCCCTTCTCGATGGCGGCCTCGTTCAGCGCCCATGTGTGCCAGATCTTCTGTCCGCGGACCCAGACCTGGACGTCGATGGTCATCCGCTCTTCCACCGTGTAGTCGCGGCTGGCGATCCATTCCACGGTCTGGGCAAGGTCGGCCCGCTCGCTCTCGGCGAGGAAGCCCACATGGCCCAGATTGACGCCCAGCAGCGGCACGTCCACTTCCCGGACCAGCTCGGCGGCACGGAGGATGGTGCCGTCACCGCCGAGGACCATGACAAGCTCGACGTCGGCGAGCTGGATGTGGTCATGGAGGATCTCCACGGGGTCATCGAGCCGGCCGAAAAAGCCTTCCATGTCTTCGAGTTCGGATTTTTGCATCACGGGAACAATGCCTGAAGCATGCAGTTGGATGCATGCCTCCCAGGCAGCCTTCAGTGATTCCTCGCGGCCGGTGTGGGCAAGGACCAGTACACGCCTGCTCATCGGGTTCCGCTTTCTAGTGGTTCGGCCAGATTGTTCCGAGCAACGCAGCAAGGGCTGCGTCCCGCTCTTCGATCTTAGGCAAGTCTGAGGTGATCCTGCGCTTTATCCACAGGAAGTATTCGACGTTTCCGTCCTGGCCGGGGAGGGGGCTCGCCGCGAGGCCGCGCAGTTCAAGCCCGGCGTCCAGCGCCGCATTGGCGACTTTTTCCACCGCCATCCTGCGTTCACGCTCGGAATTCACCACGCCCGTGCGGCCCAGCCGGTCCTTGCCGATCTCGAACTGCGGCTTGACCATCAGGACCAGGTCGCCGCCGGGATGCGTGCATGCCGCCAGCGGCACCAGGACCAGGGTCAACGAGATGAACGACAGGTCAGCAACCGTCAGCGCCGCGGGACCGCCGATCGCGTCCGGCGCCATGTAGCGCACGTTGAGACCTTCGTGCACGGACACGCGGGGGTCGCTCCTGAGCTGGGGAACCAGCTGGCCGTGTCCGACGTCGACCGCCACCACATGGTCCGCACCGCGCCTCAGCAGGACCTCAGTGAAGCCGCCGGTGGAGGCTCCGGCGTCCAGGCAGCGCTTTCCTTCCGCAGTGACGTCCGGGAAGGCGTCCAGGGCCCCGGCCAGTTTGTGGCCGGCCCGGCTGACGTACGTGTCCTGCCCGTCCTGGGCAACATCCAGGGGCGTGAGATCGTCCACCTGGACGGAGGCTTTGGCCAGAACTGTTCCGTCTGAACTGACTTTGCCTTCGGCAATCAGGCGCGCGGCATGGGTGCGGGACCTCGCCAGCCCGCGGGTGACGAGCATTTGATCAAGCCTTGCCATCCTCAGGCGTCGCCTTCAGCCGACGGGTCGTCATCGTTGAGTGCGTCCAGCAGTGCATCGTGGAGGGCGGAATACGCTTCGGCGTGCGCTGCAACGGGCAGGCCCGGAATGCCGGCCAGGCGGTCCAGGACGGCGTCGACGGCAGAGTCTCCGACCGGGCTCACGCCGCTGCCGACGTCCGGAATGTTGTTCAGCTCGGTCATGTTCCCAGTCTAGTGAGTCGTCTTAGTGCGTCAGCCATTCGATGGCCGGTGCCAGCGGAGCGTCTTCCTGTGGATTTGCCGTCCACCACGCCGAGCAGGCCGCACGCCACGAGTCCAGGTCACCGGGAAGCCCGCTGATGTGGACCGCTTCTCCCCGTACGACCGCGGAGGCCGCACCGCAGCGGAACGTGCCGCCGTCGTGCTCTTCCACCGCGGGGTACGGGCGGTACAGATCGCTGAGGTCATTGATGAGGTAGTCCGGCCGCTCGGCCGTGCGGGCGGCGAGGATCGATTCCCTGGTGTCGACGCCGGTGAGCACTGCCACGGTGGCGAAGCCGGCGTTGTTCCCCCCGAGGATGTCCGTGTCCAGCCGGTCGCCGACGACGAGCGGCCGGTCGGAGGTCAGCCGCTTGGCGGCCGTGCGGAACAGCGGAGCCTCCGGCTTTCCGGCCACCAGGGGCCGCTGTCCGGTGGCCGCCGCAACGGCAGCCACCAGGGTTCCGTTGCCCGGAGCAATGCCACGGGCCTGCGGGATGGACATGTCCGTGTTGGTGGCAACCCAGAGGGCGCCACCGGCGATGACATACGATGCCTCGGCGAGGTCCTTCCAGCCGATCTCGGGATTGAATCCCTGGACCACGGCCACTGGATTGTCCTTGGCGCTGTGGACCGGGGTCAGTCCCACCAGTTCCACCTCATGCGCCAGTGCCGGGCTCCCTGTCACCAGGACGTTTGCGCCGGGGGGAAGGAGGCCGGCGAGCAGCTCGCCGGCAGCCTGCGAGGAACTGACCACCTGCTCGTCTTCGGCGGGAGCGCCAAGCTCGCGCAAGTGGGCTGCCACCTGCGCGGGCGTCCGGGAGGCGTTGTTGGTCACGTAGCCAAGTCCGACGTCGATACCTGCCAGTTGCCGCAGGGCCTCGACGGCTCCCGGAATGGCGTGGGGACCAGCGTAGACGACTCCGTCAAGGTCCGACAGCAGGGCGTCGAACCTGGAGATCAATGAAGCACCGCTCATGGGCAGTTATTCCCTTTCGCGGTCCGGGTTTGCGGTATCGGCATCCCCGGCATCGTAGGCGTTGTCTTCGGCGGCGTCTTCGGTGGTGCCGTCTTCGAGTTCGTCCGCTTCGACGGAGTCCTGGTCCGATTCAGCGTCGTCGGATTCGAAGTAGTCACCTTCTGCATCGTCGGAGCCTTCGTCCAGGGCAGCTGCATCTGATGCGGCAGCGTCCGAGGCCGCAGCCTCGACGACGGCCGACTGGCTCTCGTCACGAACGCCGGGCGCTGCGGCCGGAGCGCTGTCGGCCTGCTGCTGGGCAAGCAGGCGGCGCCGTGCTTCTTCTTCGCGGGCTTCTTCTTCCTCGTCCCAGCCGAGGTCGATGATGTCCGGTTCCTCATCCTCGCAAAGGCCGAGGGCGTTCTCGGCCACAACGGCCTGGCGCTGCCACTTTGCGGATTCCTCCGTGCGGCCCACTGCCGCGAGAGCATCGGCATAAGCGCGGAACAGCCGGGGGCTGTAGGAGAAGGCCCGGTTGATATCCAACTGGGCGATTTCCAGTTCGGCCACGGCAGCGTCGAGCTGGCCAAGGTCGGTACGGGCGCCGGCAGCCACGATGGCCAGTTCAACCTTGCCGGGTGCGTCGAGGTCGTTGGCTTCCTCCGAGCGCGCCACATCAAGGGCACGGTCCGGACGTCCCAGGCCGCGTTCGCAGTCCGCCATCACGGGCAGGTGGACGTTGGAGCCGCTGATCCGGCGGTAGGTGCGGAACTCTCGGAGGGCTTCACCGTAGTGGCCTGCGGCGTAGGCGGTCAGGCCAACTGCCTCGCGCACTGCGGACAGGCGTCCGCCGCGCCGGCTGGCGGCCAGGGCATGCTGGAAGGCAAGCTCCGGTTCTTCGTCAATGAGGCGGCCGGCCATCACCAGGTGGCGTGCGACCCACTCAGCGCTCTTGGGTTCGAGGGTCTTGATCTCGTGCTTGGTGGCGCGGTCCAGCTCCTGGCCCGTGACGTCCTCGTCGATCTGGGGAGAACGCTCACGGTCCGGACGGTTGGCGCTGCGCAGGTCGCGGGCGTTGGGCACGCGTGCAGGGCGGTCCTCGGGGCGGTCGCGTCCGAAGTCGCGGGGGCCTGATTCGCTTCGGTCAAAGCTCCTGGGAGCGCGTTCCTGGCGGTCGCCGAACGGCTTGCGGTTGTCGCCGCCACCAAAGCTGCGGCGTTCGCCGTCGCCTTCACGGCGCGGACGGTCACCGAAAGGCTTACGGTCACGGTCGCCACCACCAAAGCTGCGGCGTTCCCCGTCGCCTTCACGGCGCGGACGATCGCCGAACGGCTTGCGGTCACGGTCGCCACCACCGGCACCAAACGGCTTACGATCACGGTCACCGGCGCCAAAGCTGCGGCGTTCCCCGTCGCCTTCACGGCGTGGACGATCGCCGAACGGTTTGCGGTCACGGTCGCCCGCGCCAAAGGGCTTACGATCACGGTCACCACCACCAAAGCTGCGGCGTTCCCCGCCACCTTCGCGCGACGGACGCTCGCCAAAGGGCTTACGATCACGGTCACCACCACCGGCACCAAAGCTGCGGCGTTCCCCGCCACCTTCGCGCGACGGACGCTCGCCGAACGGCTTGCGGTCACGGTCACCACCACCGGCACCGAAGCTGCGGCGCTCTCCGCCACCTTCGCGCGACGGACGCTCGCCAAAGGGCTTCCGGTCACGATCGCCGCCGGCACCGAAAGGCTTACGGTCACGGTCGCCTGCGCCAAAGCTGCGGCGCTCTCCACCACCCTCGCGCGACGGACGCTCACCACGGTCATCCCTGGCACGGAATCCGCGGGGGTCGCCCCCTGAGTTATTCGATGGGCGGAAGGGGCCGCCGCCCGAGGGCCGGCCGCTTCCGGAACTGCCGCGGTCTTTTCCGCTTCGATTTCCGCCGTTGTGCTCAGCCATGTTGGATTCCTCCTGTTGTGAGCCGACCACTGGCGCAATCGCAGCCGCTCTTATCCGTGTTTCGTTATCCTACGCAACCCGAAATAAAGCGCTTCGAAGTCCGTACATCTCATGCAATTCTAGGCGAGTCACCGCTCACGAACTAACTGCCCCGGCCCCATGAGCCGCTGCCGTGGCAAGCCTCACAAGGACCTCGAACCCAACTCGGCGTTTGGGCACGGCCACCTTCCGGTCCGCTCCGCTCGGGGGAAATCCCTGAGCAGCGGACGCTCCTCCCCCACCAACGCTCCATAATGTAGGGGGAGTTCGACGGCGGTGGTTGGGTTGGGTGCCTGGCCGGCGTGGCCGGGCGGTGCGGGTGGTGGGAGAGGGTTGGCCGTGATACCCCGGGATCTGCGAGAGGGTCCGTCAGAACACCCTCTACGTCAGGCTGGTTGTGAGTCAGTCAGTGATTGAAGAGGAGCAGCCATGTCTGTTGGGCCGCGAGGTATTAGCCGCGAT